>NZ_JBHTDO010000026.1:0-146765 GCF_042666575.1 Actinoplanes sp. GCM10030250
AGGGGAGGGGGAAGGGGGCGGGGGAGCTAGCGGAGGTGAGAGCTATGACTGCGACGGAGCAGGAGCGGCGCGAGAAGGTCACCGCGATGGTGAAGGACGCGCGGATCGCCATGGTGACCACGATGACCGAGGACGGGCGGCACGTGAGCCGGCCGATGGCGTTGCAGGAGGTGGAGTTCGACGGTGACCTGTGGTTCTTCGCGTACGCGGACTCCGACCTGGTGGAACAGATCAACCACCACCCGCAGGTGAACGTCTCCTTCAGCGACCAGAAGCAGAACAACTGGATCTCCATCGCCGGTGCCGCCGCGCGGGTGGAGAACCGGGCGAAGGCCGAGGAGCTGTGGAACCCGCTCCTCAAGGCGTGGTTCCCGGACGGGCTGGAGACGCCGAACCTGACGCTGGTGAAGGTGACCGCGCAGACCGCCGAGTACTGGGAGGCGGCGCACAGTTCGAAGGTGGTCACTCTGCTCGGATTCGCGAAGGCGGCCGTGACCGGAAAGACGCCGGACGCTGGGGAGAACGAAACAGTCAGGCTTTAGCGGGGCGCCTTCGACCGGGTCCGGGGCGGCGACTAGAGTGCCGGTTGCGGCCCGCCCCGGGCCCGGCAACGCTGCCGACGTCAACGTCCCTGGGGCCTCAAGGGCTATCCGCATCTCGCTACCCGATCCAGGGGGAAGAATAATGCGTATCGGCGTGCTCACCGGCGGCGGCGACTGCCCCGGTCTCAACGCGGTCATCCGTGCCGTGGTCCGCAAGGGCGTGACCGCTTACGGTCACGAGTTCGTCGGGTTCCGCGACGGCTGGAAGGGCCCGCTGGAGGGTCTGACGAAGCCGCTGGGCATCGCGGAGGTGCGTGGCATCCTGCCGCGCGGCGGCACCATCCTGGGCTCCTCCCGGACGAACCCCTTCAAGATCGAGGGTGGCGTCGAGAAGATCAAGGCCAACCTCGCCGAGCAGGGTGTCGACGCGCTCGTCGCCATCGGCGGTGAGGACACCCTCGGTGTCGCCACGAAGCTGAACGACCTCGGCGTGAACGTCGTCGGCGTGCCGAAGACGATCGACAACGACCTGAACGCCACCGACTTCACCTTCGGCTTCGACACCGCGGTCAACATCGCGATGGAGGCCATCGACCGGCTGCACACCACCGCCGAGTCGCACCACCGCACGCTCGTCGTCGAGGTCATGGGCCGGCACGCCGGCTGGATCGCGCTGCACGCCGGTCTCGCCGGTGGCGCGAACGTGATCCTGCTGCCCGAGCGCAAGTTCGACGTCGAGCAGGTCGCGACGTACGTGACCAAGCGTTTCCAGGTCGAGTACGCGCCGATCGTCGTCGTCGCCGAGGGCGCGCAGCCGCTCGACGGTCAGATGGCGCTGGCGAGCCAGGAGCTCGACTCGTTCGGCCACGTCCGCCTCGGCGGCATCGGCCAGTGGCTCGCCCAGCAGCTGGAGGAGAAGACCGGCAAGGAGGCCCGTACGGTCGTTCTCGGTCACATCCAGCGCGGTGGCACGCCGACCGCGTTCGACCGGGTGCTCTCCACCCGCTTCGGCCTCCAGGCGATCGACGCCGTCCACGAGGGCGACTTCGGCAAGATGATGGCGCTGCGCGGCACCGACATCGTCCGCGTCCCGCTGATCGAGGGCACCGGCGAGCTGAAGACCGTGCCGATCGAGCGCTACGAAGAGGCCGAGGTCTTCTTCGGCAACTGAGCCGCAAACGAGACGGGGCCGGGGACATCCCGGCCCCGTTTTCACGACAGGGGTGCGTGTTGACCGAACACACCGTGGCCGTCCTGGGCGTCGGAAAGATGGGCGAGCTGGTCCTCGCCGGCCTGCTGCGTTCCGGCCGGCCGGCCGCGGGCGTCCTGGCCACCGCCCGGCGGCCCGAGCGCGCTGCCGAGCTGACCGAGAAGTACGGCGTGACGGTCGTCAGCAACACCGAGGCGGTGGAGCGGGCCGGCATCCTGGCGATCGGGGTGAAGCCGCAGGACGCCGGAGCTCTGCTCGACGAGATCGGGCCGGCGGTCACGCCCGGGAAGCTGGTGGTCTCGCTCTGCGCCGGGCTGCCGACGGCCTTCTTCGCCTCGCGGCTGCCCGAGGGCACGCCCGTCGTGCGGGTCATGACGAACACCCCGGCGATGGTCGGCGAGGCGATGAGCGGGATCTCGGTGGGCGCGCACGCCACCGCTGAGCATCTTGATGTCGCCGAGGAGTTGTTCCGGCCGCTGGGCCGGACCGTGCGTGTGCCGGAGAAGCAGCAGGATGCGCTCACCGCTCTGTCCGGGTCCGGGCCCGCGTACTTCTACCTGCTGGTCGAGGCGATGATCGACGCGGGTGTGCTGCTGGGCCTGCCGCGGCAGGTGGCGCACGAGCTGATCGTCCAGACGGCTGTCGGGTCGTCGGTGATGCTGCGCGACTCGGGGGAGCACCCGGTGAAGCTGCGTGAGGCGGTCACGTCGCCGGCCGGGACGACGGCTGCGGCTCTCCGCGAGATGGAGAAGCACGGTGTGCGCGCGGCACTGCTGGCAGCCCTGGAGGCGGCCCGGGACCGGGCGCAGGAAATCGCCGGCCAGGCGCGCTGAGAAGCGCGACCACCGAGCTCAGCCCGGCGGTCGCGGCAAAGGCTCGCGTTGCAGTGGGTCGCGCTGACCCTCGAGAGCTCTGCGTCGGTCGTACGATAAAAGGGTTTCAGTACCAGATTGCGATCTTGCTGTTCTTGTCCTCCTCGGGAGGGTCGGGGTGGCTCAGAGCGGCACCCGTCGCGACGCGGTGGGCGGTCCAGGCGACGGCCGCGGCGTCCAGGATGTCGTCCGGCGGCGCCTGGCCCGCGGGGCCGAGACGATCCGGCAGGACGATGCCGTGCCGGGCGAGGAGCTCACGGCGGCGGGCCTGACCGCTCCAGGTCTTCTTGGCGTACGGAAGCGGCTCACCCGCCATCGTGCGGAACGACACCTCGGGGTGCGCCTCGAAGAGCAGGCCCGGGTGCCGTTCCCAGATGGCGTTGGCCTCGAGCAGCTTGGGACGCAGTGCCCAGGACTGTCTGCTCAGCCCGGCGCCGGTGAGTTCCCGGCAGAGGCGGTTGGCCGAGGTGAAGTCCTGCTCCTCCCAGACCGCGCGCGGCGGAACCCGGAAGACGCTGCTGCGGCGTGGGCCGAGCTGGTCGGCGGCGAGGGTGTCGGCGGCGCGCCAGCGGTCCGGAAGCATGCCGAGGGGGATGTCGACACCGATCACCGCGGCACCGGAACTGCCGGCGACGATCTCGTAGAGCGTGGAGGCCAGAATGGCCCGGCCGAAGGCGCCGTCGCGCAGCTCGACGCCGACCCAGCCGAGCGCGTACGCGTCGACTCCGATGACGTGGAGGCTCATCAGTGCGGCAGCAGCTTCTCGATCGCGGCGATGAGCTGGCTGTCGTCCGGGGCGGTCCCCGGGCCGAACCTGGCGGCGACGGTGCCGTCGGGGGCAACTATGAACTTCTCGAAGTTCCACTGGATGTCGTCGCCGCTGCCCACCAGTTCCCGGTAGAGCGGGTGCCGCCCTGGGCCGTTGACGTCGACCTTCTCGGTCACCGGGAAGGTGACGCCGTAGTTCACGCGGCAGAAGTCGGCGATCTCGTCCGCTGTTCCCGGCTCCTGGCCGCCGAACTGGTCGCAGGGCGCGCCGACGAGGACGAGGCCCCGGTCGCGGTAGGTCTCGTAGAGGGTCTGCAGTCCGGCGTACTGCGGGGTCAGTCCGCAGAGTGAGGCCACATTGACCACCAGGACGACCGATCCGCGGTAACGGTCCAATTCGGTCGGGCCACCGGTGAGGGCGTCAATGTCGACGTCGAAGATGGTCATGACGGAAGACTACGCGCAGTGTCCGGGCGAATGCACGCCGTCGCGAGCCGTCGTTCGATGTTAAAGCGACCTTAAAGCTGTTCACCTGGCTTGACTGTTGTTAATCAATGTGACTACGGTCTCTTCAACCCTCTCTGGAAAGTTTCCTAACTGTTGAGGAGACACCCCCGTGTCGAAAACCTCCCGCCGGGCGATCTTCGCCGGTGCGGTCGTGGTCGCGGCAAGCATCGCGGTCCCGGCTGTGTCCGCGTCCGCCGCTGCCGCGTGTGCCACCCCCTGGAGCTCCGCCGCCGTCTATGTGAAGGACAACGTCGCTTCGCAGAACGGCCACAACTACACCGCTAAGTGGTGGACGCAGAACGAGTCGCCGGCGACCAACAGCTCCCAGTGGGCCGTCTGGATCGACAACGGCGTCTGCGGTGGCGGCACCACGCCGCCCACCACCCCGCCGACCACCACGCCGCCGACGAAGCCGCCGACCACACCGCCGACGACTCCGCCGACGACGCCGCCCACGACCAACCCGCCCACGGGCAGCAAGTGGGTCGTCGGCTACTTCGCCGAGTGGGGCGTCTACGGCCGCGGCTACCACGTCAAGAACATCGACACGTCGGGCTCGGCCTCGAAGCTGACCCACATCCTGTACGCGTTCGCCAACACCACCGGCGGCAAGTGCTCCATCGGTGACTCGTACGCCGACTACGAGAAGGCGTACACCGCGGGCGAGAGCGTCGACGGCGTCGCGGACACCTGGGACCAGCCGCTGCGTGGCTCGTTCAACCAGCTCCGCAAGTTGAAGAAGAAGTACCCGCACCTCAAGGTGATCTACTCGGTCGGCGGCTGGACCTGGTCCGGCGGCTTCAGCGACGCTGCCAAGAACCCGGCCGCGTTCGCCGAGTCCTGCTACAACCTGGTCGAGGACTCCCGCTGGGCCGATGTCTTCGACGGCATCGACATCGACTGGGAGTACCCGAACGCCTGTGGCCTGAGCTGTGACACCAGCGGCCCGGCCGCGTACGCCAACGTGCTCACCGCGCTGCGCAACAAGTTCGGCTCGGGCAACCTGATCACCTCGGCCATCTCCGCCGACGGCAGCAACGGCGGCAAGCTGGACGTGGCCGACTACGCGGCCGGCATCGCGAAGCTCGACAAGGTCTTCCCGATGACGTACGACTACTTCGGCGCCTTCGCCCCGCAGGGCCCGACCGCCCCGCACTCGCCGCTCACTTCGTACACCGGCATCCCGCAGGCCGGCTTCAACTCCGACGCGGCGATCCAGAAGCTGAAGAGCAAGGGCGTTCCGGCCAGCAAGATCCTGCTCGGCATCGGCTTCTACGGCCGCGGCTGGACCGGGGTCTCCCAGGCTGCTCCGGGCGGTTCCGCCAGCGGCGCCGCGCAGGGCACCTACGAGCCCGGTATCGAGGACTACAAGGTCCTCAAGACCAAGTGCCCGGCCACCGGCACCGTCGGCGGCACGGCGTACGCCTTCTGCGGCAACAACTGGTGGAGCTACGACACCCCGTCGACCATCGCCGGCAAGCTGACCTACGCGAAGAACCAGGGTCTCGGCGGCGCGTTCTTCTGGGAGCTCTCCGGTGACACCACCAACGGTGAGCTGATCACCGCCATCAAGAACAACCTCTGACAGTTCTCTTGAGGGGGGCACCGGCCGCGTGGCCGGTGCCCCCCTTTCGTAGGCTTTAGCGTTATGCGCCGTGAGTGGCATCAGCTCAGTCACCCGGGGGTAGGCAACCCGGCTCTGCAGACGTCCCGCCCGTCCACCGACTCCGCCGAGGATTCCGCCCTCGGCCTCGACCACTGGCGAAGCCTGCCGCGTGTGCAGATGCCGCCGTGGCCGGACATGGGCGAGGTCGCCGAGGTCTGCAAGGTCCTCGACAACGTCCCGTCCATCGTCGCTCCGTACGAGGTGGACCAGCTCCGGGTCCGCCTGGCCGAGGTGTGCGAGGGGCGCGCCTTCCTGCTCCAGGGCGGCGACTGCGCGGAGACCTTCGCCGACAACACCGAGAGCCACCTGCTCGCCAACGCCCGCACGCTGCTCCAGATGGCGGTCGTGCTGACCTACGGCGCGTCGATGCCGGTGGTGAAGGTGGCCCGGGTCGCCGGTCAGTACACCAAGCCGCGATCCGCGCCGACGGACTCGCTGGGGCTACCGGCCTACCGCGGCGACCTGATCAACTCGCTGGACGCGAACGAGGCGGCCCGGGTGGCCGACCCGCAGCGCATGATCCGGGCGTACGCGAACTCGGCCGCCGCGATGAACATGCTCCGGGCGTACCTCTCCGGTGGCCTCGCCGACCTGCACGGCCTGCACGACTGGAACAAGGACTTCGTCCGCGCCTCCCCGGCCGGCGAGCGCTACGAGGCGATCGCCCGGGAGATCGACCGGGCCCTCGACTTCATCCGCGCCTGCGGGATGACCGACAGCGAGGCTTTGCGTACGGTCAGCCTGTACTGCTCCCACGAGGCTCTGGCCCTGGAGTACGACCGTTCGCTGACCCGCGTCTCGGACGGCCGCGCCTACGGACTGTCCGGCCACTTCCTCTGGATCGGCGAGCGCACCCGGCAGCTCGACCACGCGCACATCGACTTCATCAGCCGGATCGCCAACCCGATCGGCGTGAAGCTCGGCCCCGGCACCTCGCCGGAGACCGCCATCGAGCTGTGCGAGAAGCTGAACCCGTCGAACATCCCGGGCCGGCTGACCCTGATCAGCCGGATGGGCAACGGCAAGGTGCGCGACACGCTCCCGCCGATCGTGGAGAAGGTGCACGCCTCCGGCGCCAAGGTCGTCTGGCAGTGCGACCCGATGCACGGCAACACCCACGAGTCCTCGAACGGGTACAAGACCCGCCACTTCGACCGGGTCGTCGACGAGGTGCTCGGCTACTTCGAGGTGCACCGCGGCCTCGGCACCCACCCGGGCGGCATCCACATCGAGCTGACCGGCGAGGACGTCACCGAGTGCCTCGGCGGTGCGCAGGGCATCGAGGACCTCGACCTGCCGGGCCGGTACGAGACCGCCTGCGACCCGCGCCTGAACACCCAGCAGAGCCTCGAACTCGCCTTCCTGGTGGCGGAGATGCTCCGTGGCTGACCTCCGTTCGGACACCGTGACCCGTCCCACCCCGGCGATGCGGGAGGTGATGGCCACCGCGGCCGTCGGCGACGACGTGTTCGGCGACGACCCGACCGTCAACGCGCTGGAGAACCACGTCGCGGCGCTCTTCGGGCACGAGGCGGCGCTGTTCGCACCGTCCGGCACGATGGCCAACCAGATCGCCCTTCAGCTCGTCGTCGCGCCGGGTGGTGAGCTGCTCGCGGGGGCCGACGCGCACGTCGTCACGTACGAGCTGGGTGCCGCCGCGGCCTATGGGGGGATCTCCACCCGTACCTGGTCGCCGGACGGCGCCGCGCTGGACGTGGACCGGATCGCCGGGATGATCCGGCCGGCCGGCTACCCCTCGGTGCCGACCGCCGCGATCGCCGTCGAGCAGACCCACAACCTCGGCGGTGGCGGTGTCGTCAGCCTCTCGGTACTGCGTGACCTGCGCGCGGTGGCCGACGCACACCGGATCGCCCTGCACTGCGACGGCGCCCGGATCTGGCACGCGCACGTCGCCGACGGCGTGCCGCTCGCCGAGTACGGCGCCCTCTTCGACACCCTGTCGGTCTGCCTCTCCAAGGGTCTCGGCGCGCCGGTCGGCTCGCTGATCATCGGCAGCCGGGACCGGATCACCCGGGCCCGTGTGATCCGCAAGCGGATGGGCGGCGGCATGCGGCAGGTCGGCATCCTCGCCGCCGCCGGCCGGTACGCACTCGACCACCACATCGAGCGGCTCGCCCAGGACCACGAGCGGGCACACCGGATCGCCGAGGCGCTCGCTCCCTACGGTGTGGTCGACCCGGACCGGGTACGCACCAACCTGGTGCCGCTGGACCTGTCGAAATCCGTCCTCGACGCGCCGACGCTGGCGGCCGAGGCGGCGAAGCGGGACGTGTTCATCGCCGCCATGCTGCCGCGGACCGCCCGGCTCGTCACCCACCTGGATCTGGACGACGACGGCGTGGATCACGCGATCTCAGTGTTGCGCGGGTTGCTTTCCTGAAACAGGGAATCCCTTGAAGCCCGGGGTGGGTCGCCGATGGTGCTCCACGTTATGGCGAAATCATCCCGGGCCCGCAGGGCCACCGCACTGGCCGCCACCACCGCTGTCGTTCTCGGCAGCGTCGGGGCGTCCGTCGTCCAGCCGAGCGCCGCGTTCTCCGCAGCGCAGTCTCGGGTCGCTCTGACCGCGCTCGCGGCGCCGAAGATAGCGAGCCTCACGCCGGCACTGGGCGACGTCCAGGGTGGCACTGTCGTCCAGATCGCGGGCACCAATCTGAAGAGCACGACAGCGGTCATGTTCGGTGACGCGCCGGCGACCAGGGTCGTGGTTCTGTCCGACACCCGGGTCATCGCTGTCGCACCGCCCGGCTCGGCCGGCAACACCCAGATCACCGTGACCACCGGGTCCGGCACGGTGATGAGCAGGTTCGGATACCGGCAGTCGCTGGGTGCCGAGTTCTTCAGCGTCAGCGCCGATGCCCGCGGCGGCACGCCGATCACCGTCGCCGTCACCGGCGGCACCGTCGGCGAGACGGTGGCCGAGTTCCGGACCATGCGGATCACCGCGCAGGTCGGTGGGGCGGCCGCGACCGTCGCGTACGTCGACTCCACCCACGTGCGGATCACCGCGCCGCCGGTCACCCGGTCGGGCTCCGTCACCCTTCAGCTCGTCCACGACGGCTTCGCCGGAACGATGTCCACCTCCACCGTCGACTACATCCCCGCCGTCACCGCGGTCACCGCCGCGAGGGCCAGCACCGAGGGCGGCGACACCGTCAAGATCACCGGTGCCGGCTTCCTCGGCGTGGACGAGGACGATCCGGAAGCCGTGACGTTCGGTGGCGTACCCGCGCTGACGGTCGGGGTCGTCTCCGGGACGCAGATCTTCGCCGAGGTGCCGCCCGGCAGCAGCGGACTCGCGGACGTCAGGGTGACCGCACCGGACGGCAGGGTCAGCGCGGAGTCCCCGAACGCGCAAATCAGATACCGTGCGCCGCTCGCCGTCGACGACTCCGGCGACCTGGCTCTCCGGGGTGGTGGCGGCGCCACCGTCCTGACCGTCACCGGCGGGACGCTGGGCGACGACGCCAAGGCCTTCGCCGCGGAAGCGGTGAGCGTCCTGGTGGGCCGGCAGAGGCTGCTGGCCTCGTACGTGGACCGGACACACCTGCGGGTCATGCTGCCGCCGCTGACCGCCGACTCGGTGGACGTCCAGCTGGTGCACGACACCGTCGTGGGCCCGGTGACCACTCTCTCGGTCGTTCCGGCCGTGATGGCCCTCTCCGCGGTCACCGACTCGGTCGCCGGCGGCCGGAAGATCAGCGTGCGGGTGGCCGGCCCGCGGGCCGTGACCGGCACCGGCTTCATGTTCGGCGAGAATCCGGCCACCTGTGAGAAGCAGGGCACGGCATCGTCGCTGGTGTTCATCTGCACCGTCCCGCCGGCGTCCCAGGCCGGCCCGGTGTGGGTCAGCTTCACCTCCGGCAGCGGTGTTCCGAGCCGGTTCACCTCGGCCGCGACCTTCAGCTACACCGACCTCGACTGAGAGACCGATATGAAGAAGTCTTTGGCGATCACCGGCGTGGCCGTCGTCGCGGCCGGTGTCTCGATCTCCGCGGCGGCGTCCGCGGCACCGGTTCCCGTCCCGGCCGTGTCCACGATCAGCCCGGCCAAGATCAGTGCGGCCGGCGGTACGACGGTGACCATCACCGGCGCCAACCTCACCGGTGCGACAGCGGTCACCATCGGCGGCAGCAGTGCCAGCTCGGTGACCGTCGTCTCCGCCACGAAGATCACCGCGGTCGCACCGGCAGGCACGAACGGTGCCGCCGCGGTGGCCGTGACCACCTCCAACGGGACGAGCGTGGCCTCCACACGGAGCAGCGTCACCTATCGGGTGCCGCTCGGCATCGACGTCTCCGGCGGCCCGGTGGCCAAGGCCGGCGGCGGCCCGCTGCTCCTCGAGATCACCGGCGGGGAGCTGGGCGACACGGCCAAGGCGTTCGCCGCCGAGAAGATCACGGTGATGATGGGCCGGAGCGTGCTGAGGGCCACCTACGTCGACGCCGGTCACCTCAACGTGACGATGCCGGGCCTCGCGGCGGACGACGCCGAACTGACCGTCGTGCGCGACACGGTCGCCGGCCCTCCGGCGACGGTGACGCTGGCGCCGGTCGTCACCAGCCTCTCCGCGAAGGAGGATCTGGTCGTCGGTGGCAAGAAGGTCTCGGTCCGGGTGGCCGGCGCGGCCGTCGCCCAGGCCACCGGCTTCATGTTCGGTGACACCCCGGCCGACTGCACGGCGAAGGGCACCGGGTCGGCCCTGGCGTTCGAGTGCGTGGTCCCGGCGGCCGCGGCGGCCGGTCCGGTCTGGGTGAGCTTCACCTCGGGCAGCGGCAAACCGAGCCGGTTCACCGCCGCGTCGACGTTCAGTTACACCGACTGAGGTTCCGCCGCGCGCAGGCCCTTGAGCAGCGCGATGTCCGCCGCATGACCCACGTGCTCCTCGGTCGGTGTCTCGACGATGATCGGGACACCGGCCGTTGCCGGGTGCGAGAACAGCGCGGCGAACGGCGCCGCCCCGATCCGGCCCTTGCCGATGGTCTCGTGCCGGTCCCGGGTGGAGCCGCACTCGTCCTTCGAGTCGTTGGCGTGGAGCAGCTGGAGCCGTCCCGGCCCGGTGGCGGCGACCAGGGCGTCCAGCGTCTCGGTCATGCCGTGCGGGGTGGACAGGTCGTGACCGGCCGCCCAGGCGTGGCAGGTGTCGAAGCAGACGCCCAGCCAGGGGTGCTCCTCGACGGCCGCCAGATAGGCCGAGAGGTCCTGCACCTTCGACGCCAGGCTGCGCCCGCCACCGGCGCTCGGCTCGACCAGCAGCCGCGGCAGGCCCTCGGCCGCGGCCCGGTCGAGCAGCGGCAGCAGCGACTCGTGCAGCTGGTGCATGGCCTTCTCGGCGTGCGCCTCGTCGACCGAGCTGCCGGCGTGGAAGACCACCGCGGTGGCGCCGATCGCCTTACCCCGTTGCAGGGCGTGCGCCAGGGTCTCCACCGAGCGTTCCACGGTCAGCTCGGTGGGCGAGCCCAGGTTCACCAGCAGCGAGGCGTGAATGTACGCGGGTACCCCGCGCTCACCGCACCCGTCCCGGAACAGCGTGTCCTGCTTCGGGTCGCCCGGTGGAAGCGCCCAGCCGCGGGAGTTGGAGACGTACACCTGCAACGTCTCCGAACCCGCGGCGTCCACATACGGCAGGGCGGCCTTGGCCAGCCCTCCCGACGTCTTCGTGTGTGACCCGATCCTGCGGTCTAGATGCACGTGAGAATGACCTCGGTCTGCGGGGGAACCGGCGTGTTCGGGCCCGGGTTCTGCGCCCGGACGAACGCGTTCGGGTTGATGTCCAGCCGGGCCCGCAGGTTCATCCCCTGGAGGGTGGCCGCGGCCTGCTGGCAGGGCTGGTTGGTCAGGTCCGGGACGGTGACCAGCGGCGGGCCCTTGCTGACGTCGAGAGTGATCTCGGCGCCACGCTCGACACCCGTGCCCGGCTTCAGCGACTGGGCCAGGATCGTGTCGGCCGGCTGGTCGCTGTCCTTGGGCCGCTCGAGAGCCGTCAGGCCGAGCTCCTGGAGCTTCCCGCTGGCGTCGTTGATGTTCTGACCGACCAGGTTCGGCACGGTGACCGGCGCCCGGCCCTTGCTGAGCACGACCGTGACGGTCTCGCCCGGCTTGAGCTGCTCGCCCGCCTTCGGGTCGGTGGAGATCACCACACCCTCGGGCGCGGTGTTGCTGTACTGGCTCTTGCCCTCCTTGACCTTCAGCCGGACGGCTTCCAGGTCGGCCTTGGCCTGCGCCAGCTCCACACCGACGACGTCGGGGACGGGGTGGACCTCGGGGCCGAGGGAGAGGTTGACCGTGATGGTGTCGCCCTTGACGATCTTCGCCGTCGCGGCCGGGTTCTGGTTGACCACCGCGTCCTTGGGCACCGACTCGCTGTAGACCCCGTCACCGACGAGGATCTTGAAGCCGTCGCTCTCGGCGGCGGCCTTGGCGTCCGCCTGGCTCAGGTTGGTCAGCGCCGGCGTCTCGGAATATCGCCCGAGCGTCACCCACCAGGTGCTGCCCAGGATGACCATGGCCATCACGGCGATCAGCGAGGTCAGCACGACCTTGCGGCGGTCGTCGAAGAAACCGCCACCGCCCGGGGCAGCCGAGGCCGATCGGCGGTGCGGCGCGCTCGGGCCGCCGCCCTGCTCGGGCAGCCGGGCCCAGGACGGCCGCTGGCCCGCCTGATAGGTGCCGGCCGGCACCGGGGGCACCAGCGCGGTGGCGTCGGCGGCCGGCACGGCGGGGACGATGCGGGTGGCGTCCGCCGCGCGGGACGGGACCTGCCGCAGCAGTGCCGTCTCGGCGTTGGCCGCGCCGAGCCCGTCGCGGACCGCCTGCACCTCGGTGAGGAAGGCGCCGGCGTCGGTGGGCCGGGACCCGGGGTCACGGCGGGTGGCCCGGGCGACGAGCGCGTCCAGGACCGGTGGCAGGCCCGGCGTCACCGTCGACGGTGCCGGCACGTCGTTGTCGACGTGCTGCCAGGCCACCTCGACCGGCTCGGAACCGTCATAGGGCACACGGCCGGTGAGCATCTCGAACAGCACGATGCCCGCCGAATAGACGTCGGTGCGCGCGTCGGCGTGGCCGGTCTGCACGAGCTCGGGCGCCACGTAGGCCACCGTCGCCATGAGCTGGCCGGAGTCGTCGACGGTGCTCGCCTCGATGGCCCGGGCCAGACCGAAGTCGGCCACCTTGACCACCGCGTCGACCAGGTCGGCGGTGCCGCCGCTGGGTGCCTCGGCAACCAGCACGTTCTCCGGTTTGACGTCGCGGTGCACCAGGCCCGCCCGGTGCGCGGCGGCGATCGCCGAGAGCATCTGCTCCAGGATCGCGAGCGCCTCGACCGGGCTCAGCTTGTGCCGCTGGCTCAGCATCTCGCGCAGGGTGCGGCCCTGCACGAACTCCATCACCAGGTAGGGGAGACCCTGGTGGCGGCCCTGATCGTAGACCGCGACGACGTTGGGGTGGGTGAGCCGGGCGATCGTCTTCGCCTCGTCGGTGAACCGGTCCACGAAGTGGACGTTCGTCGCCTGCGAGGGATGAATGATCTTCAGCGCGACCGGGCGCTCGAGCCGCTCGTCGGTGGCGCGGTAGACGGTCGCCATGCCACCACGGGCGACGCGACCGGTGATCCGGTAGCGCCCGTCAATCGTTGTGCCGATCAACGTATCGGCGACTGTGGTGTCCATCGGCGTGAAGTGTATGTGTCTTTCCGGTGGGGGTAAGTCAGGATGTCACAGCTGAGTCCAAACGGGTATCTGCGAGCTTGTGACCTGCACCTATTCATCCGGACCGGATTCGCAAAAGGGATCTTCAGGGCTGATGGTGGTGCCGGTACCGGCGGCGGCGGTCACCGTCACGCCATCTTCCGGTGCCGTCCGTCGCCACGGGCGCCGATCCGCTGGGGTCCACTGAAGGGCCGGGATTGCCCGAATTGCTGGGATCCGTGGACGGCGAACCGGACGTCTCGGACGGCGACGGTGATCCGGTTCCCGGCGTGCCGGTGGTGGCGGTGGCCGACGGCACGGTCGGCGTCGGCACCGGCGGGGTCGCGCAATGGCACTCCGGGTCAGCCGGGCGGGTGGCGGGACGACCCGGACGGGTGACACCGGCCACGCGCGGAGCCTTGCCCGGCGTACCGGCGGGCTGGGCGGCGGGCGCGTCGGTGACCCTGCCGGTGACCGGATCGACCGGCGGCACCGTGCCCGGCCGGACGATCTTCCCCGGTCCGGATCCCATGCCCTCGGCGCCCGTGCCCTCGTCCTGCCCGTTGATCTCCACAGGCGCGGGTGCGGCCGCCGGCCGGTTTTCCGGGACACCGGCCGGCTCCTCCGCGAACACGCTGGTAGCGGCGAAGTAGGAGCCGCCCGCGCCGAGAACCGCGAGCATGCAGAACGCCGTAACCGCGACAAATCGCCGTGGTGGGCGGGCATCCGTCTCCGGCGGCGAGACGGGCAGATCCACCAGGGACCCGGGGAAGGTTCCCATCCCGGTCGACGTGACGTCCGGGCCGTCGACCGGCTCGTCCGGCCGCCGCCCGAGGTCATAATTGACCGAACGCCATGCGCCGGCCACCTCGCCGCGCATCCTCCGCAACAGGCTCATCAACTGTTCTCCGATCGGTCTGGCACGCTGTACCCGTGAGCGAACCCGTAACCGCCCCGACCGGATGGATCACCCTGCCGGACGTCTCCGAGAAGCTCGGCGTGTCGATCAGCAAGGTGCATCAGCTGATCCGCGAGGGAGCCCTGCTCGCCGTCCGGCGTGACGGCGTCCGACGCGTCCCCGCGGAACTGGTGGCCAACGACATCGTGCTCAAGCACCTGCCCGGCGTTCTCAACTTGCTGCATGATGCCGGGTACAACGACGAAGAGGCCTTGGAGTGGCTCTACCGCCCCGACCAGGATCTCGGCGGCAGCGCAGCGGTCGCCCTCAGCGGTGACCTGGCCCGCGAAGTGAAACGCCGCGCCCAAGCGGTGGGATTCTAGCCATCAAGATCAAATTCAAGGGCGTGCTGTCGTAGCGGGGTGGTGGGTGCGGACCGTCGCTCACGCCGAGGGCCCGGCGGCCCGAGCTGGCCGCTGGCGCGTCCAAACCACTCGACCCACCGGGCGGCCTGCGTGAGTGGGCGCGCCCGAAAGTCAACCGCCGGTCACGCCTGCCGCCGGTCACGCCTGCCGCCGGTCACGCCTGCTGCCGGTCGCGCCTGCTGCCGGTCGCGCCTGCCGCCGGTCGCGCCTGCTGCCGGTCGCGCCTGCCGCCCGGTCACGCCTGCCGCCCGGTCACGCCGACCGCCCGGTCACACCGAGCGGTGGGTGGCGGCTTCGGCGAGGGCGTGGAGGGTGGAGCGGGCCTCGTCGGTGATGGGTGCCTGCTGGAGGGCTTCGAGCGCCTCGGTGTTGAGGATGTCGATGCGTTCCTCGGTGGCCTTGAGGGCGCCGCTGTCGCGGATGATCGCGCGGAGACGCTCGACGCCGGGATCGTCGAGGTCGTGGTCGCCGAGGCCGGCGTCGAGTTCCGCGCGCCCGGCCTCGTCGAGCGCGGCGAACGCGGACGCCACCAGGTAGGTGCGCTTGCCCTCGCGCAGGTCGTCACCGGCGGGTTTCCCGGTCTGCGCCGGATCGCCGAAGATGCCGAGCACGTCGTCGCGCATCTGGAACGCCTCACCGAGCGGCAGCCCGAAAGCGGCGTAGGCGGCGAACACGTCCGCACCGCCCCCGGCCAGCGCCGCGCCGAGCAGCAGCGGGCGTTCGACCGTGTACTTCGCGGACTTGTACCGGGCCACCTTCCCGGCCCGCTCCACGGACGTGTCGCCGGTCGCCTGGGTGAGCACGTCCAGGTACTGGCCGACGGTCACCTCGGTGCGCATCTGATCGAAGACGGGCCGGGCCCGCGCCAGGTCGGCCAGCGGCAGCCCGCTGCCGTGCAGCATCTCGTCCGACCAGACCAGCGCGAGGTCGCCGAGCAGCACCGCCGCCGAGTCGCCGAACCCGCTCGCCGGCCCCCGCCAGCCCGCGCCGGCGTGCCGCGTCTCGAACCGCCGGTGCACCGACGGCTCACCGCGCCGGGTGTCCGAACGGTCCATCAGGTCGTCGTGGATCAGCGCACTGGCCTGGACCAGCTCCAGAGCCGCGACGGCCGCCACCACCTCGTCCGAATCCATCCCGCCCGCGCCCCGGAACCCCCAGTACGCGAACGCCGGCCGCAACCGCTTCCCACCACCGAGCACGAAGGCCGCCACCGCGTCGGCCACCTCGTCGAGCGCCGGGTCGATCTCCAGCAGCAGGGTCCGCTGCGTCGCCAGGAACCCGGCGAGAGCCTTGTCGACACGCGGACGCAGCCCGGCCCGCTCGAGGGGAGAATTCGTCACACCGACGACGCTATCTCCTCCGATACCGCCCGGCTCGGCCAGATCACCCGCTCCCCGCCCCGAGCTCGGCCGGACCGCTGCCCCCGGCTCGGCCAGATCACCCGCTCCCCGCCCGAGCTCGGCCGGACCGCTGTCCCGGCTCGGCCAGATCACCCGCTACTCCCGCCCGGTACAGTGCGGATGTGTCTCTCGGACTTCCCTCACGCCTGCCCGGTACGCCGTCGATCGGCGCGCTGATCCGCGGGGAGACGCCGACGTTTTCGTTCGAGTTCTTCCCGCCCAAGACGGCAGCGGGTGAGCGCCTGCTCTGGCAGGCCATCCGCGAGCTGGAGTCGCTGCGGCCCAGCTTCGTGTCCATCACCTACGGCGCCGGCGGCACCACCCGCGACACCACGGTGGCCGTGACCGAGCGTGTGGCGACCGAGACCACGCTGCTGCCGATGGCGCATCTGACCGCGGTGAACCACTCGGTCGCCGAGCTGCGCAACGTGATCGGCAGGCTGGCCGGCGCCGGGATCCGCAATGTGCTCGCGGTCCGCGGCGACCCGCCCGGCGACCCGATGGGCGAGTGGGTGCGGCACGCCGAGGGTGTGCTCTACGCCGAGGACCTGGTCCGCCTGGTCCGGGAGGCGGGCGATTTCAGCGTCGGGGTGGCGGCCTTCCCGTACAAGCATCCGCGCTCGGCGGACGTGGAGAGCGACACCCGCAACTTCGTCCGCAAGTGCCGGGCCGGCGCCGACTTCGCGATCACCCAGATGTTCTTCGACGCCGACGACTACCTGCGGCTGCGTGACCGGGTGGCCGCGACCGGCTGCGACACCCCGATCGTCGCCGGCGTCATGCCGGTCACCCGGATGGCGACCATCGAGCGGTCGGCGCAGCTCTCCGGCGCACCCTTCCCGCCCGAGCTGCTGCGGCGTTTCGAGGCGCTGGCCGGTGACGACGAGGCGGTGCGGCAGCTCGGCATCGAGACGTGCAGCGAGATGTGCGCCAGGCTGCTCGACGAGGGTGTGCCCGGCATCCACTTCATCACCCTGAACCGTTCCACCGCGACCCGCGAGGTGTGGCAGCAACTGGCACCCGCTCAGGTCGCCGCGGCCGCCTGAACCCGTCGGTGACCTGGGACGAGTACGTGACAGCCTGGTCCGGGCTGCACGGTGGCTTCGACCCCCGGCGGGCTTCGGTGCTGGTGCGTGGGTGGGTGCGTTGTGCGTACATCATCGGGGTCTGGCTCGGTGGTAAGCGTGTCGCTCCGCTCACGGTGACCACCGCCGGGGTCCTGCTCTGCCTGGCCGTGCCGTTCGCGGCACTCGGCGGTCCCGCGGGTCTCGCGCTCGGCGCGCTGCTGGTCCTGCTCGCGGCCGTCGCGGACGGCCTGGACGGCGCGGTCGCTGTCGTCACCGGCCGCACCAGCCGCGCCGGCTTCGTCTACGACTCGGTAGCGGACCGCCTCGGCGAGATCGGCTGGCTCGCGGCCTTCTGGGTGGCCGGCGCGCCGGGCCCGCTCGTCGTCGGGGCCGGTGTGGCGAGCTGGCTCCACGAGTACGTGCGAGCGCGCTCCACCGCGGCCGGCATGGCGGAGATCGGCCAGATCACGGTCGGCGAGCGCCCCACCCGGGTCGCCGTCACCGTCACCGGCTTGCTCGTCGCCGCCGTGGCCGGCCTGGTCCACTCCACCTGGACGACGCCCGTGCTCGTGATCGCTGTCGCCGCCTGGGCTGCTCTCCAGCTCATCGGTCTGGCCCAGCTGACCGCCGCCGTCCGCCGCGCCCTTCACTGAACCCGCCCCGCCAGCCTTTCCCTCCGCGCTGAACCCGCCCCGCCGGCCTTTCCCTCCGCGTTGACCCCACCCGCCTGCCTTTCCCTCGCGCCGTGATCGTTATTCGGTTGTCGGCGATCGATGGCGCGCCTATTTTCTTTCTCAGCAGGATGGCTCCTGACCTGCGGATTCCTTCTCTCCTATCTGGCCGGAGGTGACGAACAATGAGCGCGGTACTGGTGTTGAACGCCGACTGCGGACCGCTGCACCGGGTCAGCCTCCGGCACGCGATCCGGATGCTGTTCCGCCAGGTGGCCGTGGTGCACGAGGCTCGGCCCGACGCGACGATCGGTGTCTACCAGGTGCCCACCGTGGTGCGGCTGGTCAGCTATGTCGTCACGCGCTGGCGGCGCGGGCGCGGCCCGGCCTGGTCCCGGGCCGGTGTGCTGGCACGGGACGGACGGTCCTGCGCCTACTGCGGCGACGCGGCCTCCACGATCGACCACGTGCTGCCCCGTTCGCGCGGCGGCCGCAACGAGTGGACGAACACCGTGGCCGCCTGCGGCCGGTGCAACAACCGCAAGGGCAACCGCACGCCCGCCGAAGCCCGCATGCCGCTGCGCGTGACCCCGTCCGCGCCGCGCTGGTCGGCCTTCGCCTGATCCGACGGCCGGCGGGTGAACACGGGGACCCGCCGGCCGTCCCCACCGTCCCCACCGTCCCCACCGTCCCCACCGTCCCCACCGTCCCCACCGTTACGTCCACCTGTGCCGGCTGGCGTCGCTCGGCCGGCGCCCATGGACCGTATGGAGCCTCGATTACGTCCACCTGTGCCGGCCGGCGTCGCTCGGCCGGCGCCCATGGACCTTATGGAGCCTCGATTACGTCCACCTGTGCCGGCCGGCGTCGCTCGGCCGGCGCCCATGGACCTTATGGAGCCTCGATTACGTCCACCTGTGCCGGCCGGGATGGGGGTCAGTTGTGGTGGAGGCCGGTGAAGAGGACGGCGAGGGTGCGGGTTTGGAGGGGGGTGTCCCAGCCGCCGTGGAGGGCGCCCTGGCAGACGCTGACGAGTAGGGCCATCACCTCGGGCAGGGCTACCCGAGGTGAGACGGTGCCGGCGTTCTGAGCCTGGGTGAGCAGGGAGCCGACTGCCTCGTTCAGGTGGCTGACGGCATCGGGGAGGCGGATGTCCACCCCGGAGCCGGCCAGCAGGTCGACGACGGTCTTCTTCGCGGCTGCCTGGGCGACCATGTGGGTGAAGAAGGCGAACAGGTCGTGCTTGCCGGCTTCCTCGACGAGCTGGGCGAGCAGCCGTTTCATGATGGCGGCGAGCAGGGCGTCCTTGGTGGGGAAGTGGCGGAACACCGTACCGATGGCGACGCCCGCCCGCCGGGCCACCTCCTCGGTGGAGCCGCGGGGGCCGAGTTCGGCGAAGACTGACTCGGCGGCGTCGAGGATGCGTGCGCGGTTGCGCTGCGCGTCGGCGCGGAGTGGCGGGCCCTCTAGCAAAATGAGTCTCCACTCATTATTGTCGGCGACGGGAAGTCGAGTGCTGACTCAGTTTAGGGGAGGATCCGCATGACACCCAGGGAGATCTTCGATCGGATGCGCGATCGGTGGCTGGCGAACGTGTCCACCTACGATCCCGAGGTGCTCGCCGACGACGTGGTCGTGGAGATGCCGTTCGCGGCCCCGGGTCATCCCCGGCGGCGGGAGGGCAAGCGGGAGGTGCTGGCGTTCACCGAGGCGGGGCGGGCGGCGTTTCCGGTGCGGTTCGAGGATTGCCGCAACGTGGTGGTGCACGAGACCGCGGACCCGGAGGTGATCGTCGTGGAGTACGAGCTGGTCGGCACCCATACGAGGACCGGGGTGACCGCGTCGGCGCCGTTCATCGGGGTGCTGCGGGCCCGTGACGGGCGGCTGGCCCACTGGCGGGAGTACCAGCACACGCTCGCCATCGCCCAGGCTGTCGGGCAGGGGTAAGAGCGCGGCAGGCGAGGGTGGCCGGGAGCGAGAGCGCTCCAGGCGTACCAGAAAAAAGGTCTTGAAAAGAACCTGGTGCCGGGCACGCCATTGTGCCCGGCACCGGGGGTCTTGCTGATCGATCGCGGTCAGTGCTTAGCGATTGCCTTGCGGTAGTCGCTGTTCAGGCGGCCGATCAGGCTGAGCGGAATGCCCTTTGGGCAGACCTCGGAGCATTCGCCCATGTTGGTGCAGCCGCCGAAGCCGGCGTCGTCCTGCGCCTGGAGCATGTCGATCACCCGGGTGTCGCGTTCGGGCTGGCCCTGGGGCATCAGGCCGAGGTGGGTGATCTTCGCGGCGGTGAACAGCATCGACGAGCCGTTCGGGCAGGCCGCGACACAGGCGCCGCAGCCGATGCAGGTGGCTGCCTCGAAGGCGGCGTCGGCGTCCTTCTTCGGGACCGGGGTGGCGTGCGCGTCCGGTGCGGTGCCGGTCGGCGCGCTGATGTAGCCGCCGGCCTGGATGATCTTGTCGAAGGCGGTCCGGTCGACCACCAGGTCCTTGATCACCGGGAAGGCGGCGGCCCGCCACGGCTCGACGTCGATCACGTCGCCGTCCTTGAAGTGCCGCATGTGCAGCTGGCAGGTGGTGGTGGCCTTCTCCGGGCCGTGCGCCACGCCGTTGATCACCATGCTGCAGGCGCCGCAGATGCCCTCACGGCAGTCGTGGTCGAACGCGATCGGGTCGTCGCCGTCGAGGATCAGCTTCTCGTTCAGCACGTCGATCATCTCGAGGAACGACGCGTCGGGGGAGATGTCCTTGACGTCGTACGTGACCATGCGGCCCCGGTCGGTGGGACCGGACTGGCGCCACACGCGTACCTGGATGTCCATTACTTGTAGCTCCGCGTGCTCGGGTGGACGTACTCGAAGTTGAGCTCTTCCTTGTGCAGGACCGGCCGGCCGTCGGCGCCGAAGTACTCCCACGCCGCGGCGTAGCTGAACTCGTCGTCGTGCCGCAGCGCCTCACCGTCGGGGGTCTGGCTCTCGGCCCGGAAGTGGCCGCCGCAGGACTCGCGGCGGTGCAGCGCGTCGATGCACATCAGCTCGCCGAGCTCGAGGAAGTCGGCGACCCGGCCGGCCTTCTCCAGGTTCTGGTTGAGCTCCTCGCCCTTGCCGGGCACCTTCACCCGGGTCCAGAACTCCTCCTTGAGCCCCCGGATCAAGCCGATCGCCTTGGTCAGGCCCTCCTCGGTGCGCTCCATGCCGCAGTACTCCCACATGATGTGGCCGAGCTCGCGGTGGAAGGAGTCGACGGTGCGGTCACCGTCGATCGACAGCAGCTTCTCGATCTGTCCTTCGACGGCTGCTCGCGCCTGGGCGACTTCCGGCGCGCCGGAAATATCGGGGAACGGCCCGGCGGCGAGGTAGTTGTTGATCGTGTTCGGGAGCACGAAGTAGCCGTCGGCCAGGCCCTGCATCAGCGCGGACGCGCCGAGCCGGTTGGCGCCGTGGTCGGAGAAGTTCGCCTCGCCGATCACGAACAGGCCGGGGATCGTCGACTGGAGGTCGTAGTCGACCCAGAGGCCGCCCATCGTGTAGTGCACGGCCGGGTAGATCCGCATGGGAGTGAGGTACGGGTCGTCGCCGGTGATCCGCTGGTACATCTCGAAGAGGTTGCCGTACTTCGCCTCGACCGCCTTGCGGCCCAGCCGCTTGATGGCGTCCGCGAAGTCCAGGTAGACGCCGAGCCCACCCGGTCCGACACCGCGGCCCTCGTCGCACACGTTCTTGGCCGCGCGCGACGCGATGTCACGGGGGACCAGGTTGCCGAACGAGGGGTAGATGCGCTCCAGGTAGTAGTCGCGGTCCTCCTCCGGGATGTCGGCCGCGGGCTTCTGGGAGTCGGAGGAGCGCTTCGGCACCCAGACCCGGCCGTCGTTGCGCAGCGACTCCGACATCAGGGTCAGCTTCGACTGGTGCGAGCCGGACTCCGGGATGCAGGTCGGGTGGATCTGCGTGTAGCAGGGGTTCGCGAAGAGCGCGCCCTTGCGGTGCGCCCGCCACGAGGCCGTGACGTTGCAGCCCTTGGCGTTCGTGGAGAGGAAGAAGACGTTGCCGTAACCGCCGGACGCGAGCACCACGGCGTCCGCGAAGTCGGTGGTGATCTCGCCGGTGACCATGTCGCGGACCACGATGCCGCGGGCCTTGCCGTCGACGATGATCAGCTCGAGCATCTCGTGCCGGGCGTTCATCTCGACGTTGCCGAGGCCGATCTGCCGCTCGAGAGCCTGGTACGCGCCGAGCAGCAGCTGCTGACCCGTCTGGCCCCGGGCGTAGAACGTCCGGGACACCTGGGTGCCGCCGAACGAGCGGTTGTCGAGCAGGCCGCCGTACTCACGGGCGAACGGCACACCCTGGGCCACGCACTGGTCGATGATGTTCACCGAGACCTGCGCGAGCCGGTACACGTTGGACTCGCGGGCGCGGAAGTCGCCGCCCTTGACCGTGTCGTAGAAGAGCCGGTAGACGGAGTCGCCGTCGTTGCGGTAGTTCTTCGCGGCGTTGATGCCACCCTGCGCCGCGATCGAGTGCGCGCGCCGCGGGCTGTCCTGGTAGCAGTACGACTTGACCCGGTAACCGGCCTCCGCCAGGGTCGCCGCCGCGGAGCCGCCGGCCAGGCCGGTGCCCACCACGATGACCGTCAGCTTCCGGCGGTTGGCCGGGTTCACCAGCTTGGCGGCGAACTTGCGCCGCTCCCAGCGGGTCTCGACCGGGCCGTCCGGCGCGGCCTCGTCGGCGATGGGCTCGCCCTCTGTCCAGAAGTCGTTCATGTCAGGCCACCAATCCGGTCAGAACCGCGAACGGCACCGAGAGGTACATCGCGACGAGCACCACGGACAGGACCAGGGCGATCGCCTTGGCGCGCCGCTCGCCCTTCTTGGTCTGCTGGCCCAGGGTGCGTACGGCGCTGAAGATGCCGTGCCGCAGGTGCAGGCCGACCGCGATGATCGAGACCGTGTAGAAGAGCGTCACGTACCAGCGGTCGGGAGCGAAGTCGGCGATCACGTTGGCGTGCGGGCGCGAGCTGTCGCCGACCGGGTTCAGGTGACCGGTGGTCAGGTCGAGCAGGTGATAGACGATGAAGAGCAGGACGATCACGCCGCCCCAGCGCATCGTCCGGGCGGCGTAACTGCCCTGGACCTTGGGGCGGTGGGCGTACTTGACCGGCCGGGCCTTGCTCGCCCGCCTGGTCAGTACCGTCGCCGCGTAGATGTGCGCGACGATGGCGACCAGCAGGCCGATCCGCATGATCCAGAGGAACCACACGTCCGGCAGCAGGGGCGTGCCGAGGGTGCGCAGCCAGTGCGCGTAGTGGTCGAAGTCCTCGTTGCCGACGAAGATCTTCAAGTTGCCCGCCGCGTGCGCGAACAGGAAACCGACCAGGGCGATGCCGCTGGTTGCCATGATCAGTTTAAGGACGACCGACGAGGGCCGGACCGACTTGCGCGGCGCGGGGCGTGCCGTCGCACCCGCTGCGTTCGTCGTTTTGGGAATTGAAGTGTCTACCGCCACAACTTGGACGGTAGAAAGTCCCTGGCGATTCGTCTAATGCATGATCGGGCAGCTCACGATAGCTGTAGGCTATTACGGTGCAGCTGCAACAACTCAGGTACTTCGTAGAGGTGGCGGACACCCGACATTTCACCCATGCGGCGGACAATCTGGGCGTCGCTCAGCCGACCTTGAGTAAGCAGATTCACACCCTGGAAGCCTCACTCGGAGCGCCACTTTTCGAGCGGACCAGGGGCGGTGTGACCCTCACGATAGCCGGGGCGGCGCTGCTCCCCCTCGCCCGGCGGATGGTCGCCGACGCCGACGCCGCCCGCGACGCTGTGCAGGACATCGTCGGTCTTCGACGCGGTGAGGTCCGGCTGGGCGCCACACCGAGCCTCTGCTCGTCGCTGGTCCCGCCGGTTCTGCGGACCTTCCGCGCCGGCCATCCCGGCATCAAGCTCTACGTGAGCGAGGGCAGCTCGCAGGACCTCATCGCCGACCTGCTCGCGCACTCCCTCGACCTCGCCCTGATCGTCCAGCCCGAGCACGGTGTCGACGCGGCGCTGGAGACCACCGAGGTGCTGCGGGAGAGCCTGGTGGTGGCCTCGGTCGCGGACGGCCCACCGCTCACCGTCGCCCGCCAGCTCGATCTCATCGAGCTCCGGCACACGCCGATGGTCATGTTCCGCGCCGGCTACGACATCCGCGACGTCACGCTGCACGCCTGTGAGCGGGCCGGGTTCACGCCGAAGTTCGCCGTCGAGGGTGGCGAGATGGATGCGGTGCTGGCCTTCGTTGAAGCCGGTCTCGGCGTGGCGCTGGTGCCCAGCATGGTGCTCGCCAACCGTCCGCTGCTGCGCGCGACGCCGCTGGCGCCGCCGGGGATGCGCCGGACCATCGCGCTGGCGCAGCGCAAGGCGGTGGTGCTTCCGCATGCCGCGGCGGCGTTGCGCGAGGTGGTGCTCGAGCACATTGCGTCAGGTCAACTGCCGTTCGGCGTACGGGCAATGTAGCTCTTGACGCCGGACTGTCCACATCGGGTGGTCAACCGGTCACCACGCGCTTAGCATCCCAGTGTGTGGCATGGCGAGTTCCGGCATCCCCGACTGGTCGAGGTCTACGACGCTGAGTGTCCCTGGGGCTGGGAAGACGATTTCTTCATGGCGGTCCTCGCCGAGCGCTCCTCGCTCCGGGTCCTCGACTTCGGCTGCGGCACCGGCCGCCTGGCGATCGCGATGGCCGCCGCCGGGCACGAGGTCACCGGTGTGGATCCGGCCCGCGCGAGCCTGGACGCGGCCGTGTCCAAACCGGGTGCGGATCGGGTCCGCTGGATCGAGGGTTCCGCCGAGGTGCTGCCGGAGCGGGCCTTCGACGCGGCTTTCATGACCAGCCACGTCGCTCAATTCTTTGTGGACGACGAAGAGTGGGCGGCGGCGCTGCGCGCGTTGCGGCGCTCCCTGGACACCGGTGGGCGGCTGATCTTCGACAGCCGGGACCCGGCGGGTCGGGCCTGGGAGGAGTGGAATCCGGAGGCGAGCCGGCGTCCCGTGGTGCTCGCCGACGGTGCGGTGGTCGACGTCTGGACCGAGGTGACATCGGCCGGGGTCGACGGTGTCGTGGCGTTCACCCATCACTACCTGTTCCCTGACGGCTCCACCGGCGACTTTCCTGGCGGCTCTTCCGGCGGCTCTCGCGATGGCTCTTCTGACGGCCGGGAGCTGACCAGTTCGGCGAGATTGCGCTTTCGGGGCGAGGAGGAGCTGCGGGACTCACTGTGGACGGCGGGCTTCCGGGTGGACCGTGTTTACGGCGGCTGGGGGCGGGAGCCGGTGGGCCTCAGCGCGGACGGTGAACTCATCGTGATCGCCGTAGCCGAAAACCGGACGATCACATGATCTTGACCTGAATGTGCCGAGATCTGGCCAGAACAGATCGAACCCATTGCGATGCTTGAATCCGCGACTACTATCCGCACCCATCGGTCCCGACCGTGCACGACCTCTACATCCACAAGATGAGGTGGCATGTCCGACAACGAGTGGCCAAGGCCAGCGCCCCCGCCGGGCGACGGCGAGTGGGGCGAGCCTCCGCACGCTCCACACCGGATCGTCATCTCCACAGTGCTGGTGCTCGTGGTCCTGCTCGTCGCGGGCGGGGTCACCTGGCAGCTGATGCGCAACGGGTCCTCGCAACCCGCCGCGCAGGCGAGCGCCCCGCCCTCACCGGCGGCGACGCAACCCAGCGTCACGCCCTGCCCCGATCCGGAGCTGACGGTGGTCGTCGCCCCCGAGATCGAGCCGGTCGTCAAGGAGGCCGCGGACACGCTCAACCCCGACGGGCAGCGGTGCGCGCCGATCACTGTGCGTGCGGAAGAGCCCGGCGTCACCGCCGCGGCGGCGGCGAGGGCTGACGTGTGGGTGCCGTCGAGCAGCGCGTGGCTGCCGATCGCCGCGGAAAACGGCGCCGCCTACACCGTCTCCGGCAAACCGGTCGCCTACTCACCGGTTCTGCTGGCCGGGCCGGAAGCCGTCGGAAGCCTCTACATCGAGGACGGCAAGAGCGCCTGGACCAGCCTGATCCAGGGCATCGCCGGCGGGCGCATCCCCAGCGTCACCATGCCCGACCCGCTGCGGTCCACCGTCGGGCTGCTCAGCGTGCACGGCGTCAACACGGCAACCGCCCGGACCACTCCGGACGCCGGGATCGCCCAGCTCCGGGCGCTCACCCTGCGCAGCCGGGTCAACGTGGCCGGAGCCGACCAGGCCTCCCTGCTCAACCGGATGGCCGGCCAGCCCGACAGCAGCACCGCGGTCTACGAGATCGGCATCTTCCCGGTCACCGAGCAGCAGTTCCGGGCCTACGAGAAGGCGAACCATCCGGTACGGCTGGTCGCGGCACCTCCGGTCGACGGACGGGTCGAGGCCGACTACCCGTACGCGATCAGCAAGTCCGCCAAGAAGGATCTGGCCGAAAGCCTGCGCGCGGCGATCGGCAAATCGGCGGTGACGGCAGCCGGCTTCCGCACCGAACCGACCGCCGGGGCGATGCGCCTGCCCGGACGGGCGGCCCAGCTGCTCGCGCCGGCCCGCCAGTGGTCGCAGTACCAGAAACTCGAGGACCAGGTGCTGCTCCTGATCGACTCGTCCGGCTCGATGAACGAGAAGATCACCGACCGGGGCGGGAGGAGCACCACGAAAGCCGAGCTGCTGAGGCAGTCCGGTGCCACGGCCGCCGAACTCTTCGACGACGACACCAACATCGGCATGTGGTTCTTCGGCTCCGCCGGCCGCGGCGGCCCGGCACACACCGAACAGGTCTCGTTCGGCCCGATCAACAGCGACGCCGGCGGCAAGCCCCGCCGTGCGGCACTCGTCGACGCGATCAAGGCGTACAAGCCGCAGGCCGGCGCGGGGACCCCGCTCTACCAGGCGGTCCTCGACGGGGTCAGCGCGATGCGCGAGCAGGCCAAACCGGGAACGGTGACCACCGTGGTCGTGCTGACCGACGGCGCGGACGGCGGCAGCCGGTTCGCCATGTCCCAGCCGGAGTTCCTGAAGCGGCTGGCGGCCGGCCAGGACCCGCAGCGCCCGGTGCCGATCTTCGCGGTCGGCTACGGGCCGGCGGCCAACACCGCCGCCCTTCAAGGCATGGCGAAGGCGACGGGCGGCAAGGCGATCGAGGCCCGTAATCCCGCCGACCTGGCCGGCGCCATGGCACAGGCCTTCCTGGCGGCACACACCCGCTCCTGACGGCGGCCCGCGGCGGCCTGGTTGTTGCGGCGCCGCGAGCGGCGCCGCTCGGTGATGTCGCCGCCGCCGCTGTTTGTTGCCGGCGGGCTGGTCAGGCGGGGCCTATCTGGTCGGCGACGATGGCGGCGGAGAGGGTGACCATGGGGAGGCCGCCGCCGGGGTGGGCTGAGCCGCCCACCAGGTAGAGGCCGTCGACCGGGCCGCGGTTCGCCGGGCGGAGCAGGCCACCCGCGGTGCCGTAGATGGCGCCGCCCGGTGCGGCGGTGGCGTCGGCGAGGTCGGCGGGGGTACGGGTTTCGGTGAACACCAGCCGGTCCCGGACGTCGAGCCCTCGGCGGGCCAGGACGGTGAGGAGGTGCGCGGCGTACGCGTCGGCGAGCCCCGGGCGCCGCCAGTCCACAGCGGACCAGCCGGTGCCGTGCCGGGCTGCGTTGACGAGTACGAACCAGGCCTCGCAGCCGTCCGGCCGGACCAGTGGATCAGCGGCCCGGGTGATGAAGATCGCCGGGTCGTCGACCGGTCGTGCCCGGCGCTGCGCCGACCCGAAGATCGCGTCGAACTCGGCGTCGTAGTCGGGCGGGAAGAACACGGTGTGGTGCGCCAGCTCGGGGGTGTCGCCACGAACGCCGAGCAGCAGCACGAACCCGCCCAGGCTGCGGTCGGCGAGCCCGGTCAGCCGGTTCGGGACGGGCAGCAGATCACGGTAGAGCGTCACCGCGTCCACGTTGGAGACAACGATGTCGGCCGGTACGAAGTCGCCCGAGGTGAGGCGCACTCCGCGCACGGCATTATCCGCTTCGATGCGGGCGACGGGGGAGTGGAGCTCTAGGCGTACGCCAAGAGAAACGCACCTGGCGTGCAGCTCACCGGCCAGGGTGCCCAGGCCACCCGGCAGGTACCACCCACCGTGGGTGAGTTCGGCGTACGGGATCGCGGCCAGCGCTGCCGGCGCGCGACGGGGATCGGTGCCGGTGTATGTCGCGTAGCGATCCAGCAGCATGCGCAGCCGCGGATCACGCAGATAGCGCCGGCCCAGCGAGCGCAGCGACCGGCCCGGCGCGATCGCGGCGAGATCACTGAGCCGCCAGGAGAGGCGGGCCAGCGACGCGGCGGTGACCGGGCGGCTCAGCACCGAGTCGTAGGAGGCGTGCCAGATGCGGGCGGCCCGGCGCCAGAAACGGTCCCAGTCGGCGGCGGCGGCGGTGCCGAGGGCGGCGGTGATCCGTTCCAGGAAGACCTCGTGCGACGAGGAGGAGTCGAGGACGGTGCCGTCGGGGAAGACGTGCCGGACCACCGGGTCGAGAGGTTGCGGTTTCAGGTCGAGGCCCAGGTCGTCGAAGACCTGCGGAAGGGTGAGCAGGCTCGGGCCGGTGTCGAAACGGAAACCGTCCCGCTCGTGGACGGCCAGCTTGCCGCCGACGGTCCCGGACCGCTCGTGCACGGTCACCCGGTGCCCGGCGGAGGCCAGGCGCACGGCGGCGGCCAGGCCGCCCACGCCCGCGCCGATCACCACGATGTCGCTCACCGTTCCACCCTCCCATCCCGGAGGGGTCGCGCACCCGCCCACCCCGCCGCTGGGGGCCGAGGCAGGACTGAGCGGGGAGGCTGCGGCGGGCGGCGGGCGGCGGGCGGCGGGCGGTAGGGTTAGACGGGGCGGCCGCGCCAGGTCAGGCGGTGGTGGCGGTGGAGGTGGAAGGAGCGGGCGACCAGCCAGGCGAACACGGCGACGGAGAGGGGGTGCGCGAGCGGATCCGGGAACACCCGTCCGCCGGTCGCGGCGGCGCTGATCATGCGGCCGGTCACGCCGAGCAGGTAGGCGGCCAGCGCCCAGATGCCGGTCGGTAGCAGGGCGAGCGGTAGCCCGTACAGGAGGAGGAGAAGGACCACCACGGTGGCCGCGCCGGACGCCGAGCCGAATGACGCCCACAGTGATTTGCTGTAGCCGTCGGCCAGTTCGGGCCAGGAACCGTACATGTGGCAGGTGGCCAGCCGGGAGCCGTCGGCGAGCGCGATGCGGCCGCCGGACCGTTTCACCGCGCGGGCGAGGCCGATGTCCTCGAGGATGTCGTCGCGCACGGCGGCGTGACCGCCGGCTTTCTGATAGCCGGCGCGGTCCAGGACGAGCCATTGGCCGCCGGCGGCGGCGAGCGACGGGCGCGGGGAGCGTTCCATGGCGCGCAGTGGCAGGAAGGTGAGCCAGGACCACTGCAGCAGTGGCTGGACCAGGCGGCCCGCACCGGCGATTTTGGGGTACGGCGAAAGCAGCGTCACGCCGGCGTCGCGCAGGAGGGTGACTGCTCCGGCGATCGCGTCGGGTTCCAGGACGACGTCCGCGTCGATGAAGATCAGTACGTCGGTGTCGCCGGCTGCCTCGGCCAGCTGGTGGCAGGCGTGCGGCTTGCCGAGCCAGCCGGCCGGCGGGGGAGCGCCGGTGTGCAGGTGGACCCGGTCGCCGGCTGTCGCACCGACCACGTCGTCGGCTATCGCGCGGACGACGTCGGCGGTGCCGTCGGTGGAGCCGTCGTCGAGGACGTGGATGGTCAGGCCGGGCACTCCCCGCTGGGCCAGCAGCGATCGCAGGCACGGGGTGACCCGGTCGGCCTCGTCACGCAGCGGCAGCAGGACGGCGACACGTTCGGTGGTGGTCGCGCCTCGGCGAGGGCGGCGCAGTAACAGCGCGTTGACCGCGGTGTGCCCGGTGAGCAGCAGCAGCGGTATCAGCACCAGCCAGGTCACGCGGGTGTCCGGAGCGGACGGCCGGCGCGCAGCCGCAGCACGAGGGGCAGCACGGCGGCGCCCATCAGCACGCCACCCCAGGCGGCGGAGGCGGGCAGGGCGAGGAAGGCGGCGTGGGCGAGCACCGAGGAGAGGTAGGTCCACAGCCAGAGGGCGTACATCGGAGTGTCCTGCGGCGATGGATCCCGTTGCATGGTGACGCTCAGTGCTGTCATCAGCAGCAGGGCGAACCCCAGCCAGCCGAGATAGTTGCTGATCGGGATGCCGGAGAGGCCGGGCAGCGCGGGCACCGGATCGTGCCATCGCCAGTAACCCTCGGCGACCATCTGGGGGTCGAGGAAGAGGTCCCAGGTGGCTAGCCCGGCGGCGGCGAGCACGATCCGGGCCGCGCGGCCGCGGGCCACACGCAGGGCCGCGAGCCACGCCGGCCAGGCCATCCAGGTCCAGGCGAGCGGGATGATCAGGGGTACGCCGAGAAGCTTCGGACCGAGCTCGCCGGAGTAGTCGTACGTCCCGAACGGAAAGCCCGTCGCCACACCGACCGCCTCGACCACGAACCCGCCGAGCATCGCCGTCCCGATCAGAGCGGCCGCAGCACGGTGACCGCCCGTCAGACAGGCATGCGTGACGGAGAGCAGCACCCCGATCAGAACTGTCGCCACCGTCAGGGCCGCACGCAGGTCACCGCTCGTCAGCGGATAGCAGATCTGCACCAGGACCAGAATGCCGAGCAGCGCCCAGGGAGCCTTACGCACGTGCTCAGCCGCCGACCATTCCCGGGGTCTCGCCGACCGGGCGCTCGGCGGGCAGCGGCAACTCCCGCCCGAGGATCGCGAAGGCCCGCTCATCACCGGGGAACAGGAAGTTGCGCAGCACGTCGCGGAAGTCGAACCGCCGGTACAGCCGCCAGGCGCGGGACGCCTGCTCGTCAGCCTCCGGGGTGGAGAGCAGCACCGTCTTGCCCTCGGCCATGGCGAGCAGCGCGCGCAGTTGCCGGGCGCCCACCCCGTGGCCCTGGGCGACCGGGCGGACGTGCAGCTCGACCACCTCGAAGCAGTTGCCGAGCCAGTGGCGGCGGGCGGGTTCGCCGAGCGAGGAGCGCACCTGGTCGTGCCACCACTGTCCGGGGGCGGAGGTGTAGCCGTACCCGAAGCCGGCCAGCCTGCCCTCCGGTGTCAGCGTGGCGACCGCGCGGAACCCGGGGCGGCGCACGTGCGAGCCGATGTAGCCGCGCCTCGTCTGGAGGAGCTCCGGGCGGTAGCCCATCGCCTCGCCGTAGACCGTCACCACGTCGTCGAGCCGCCGCAGCAGGTCGTCCGGCTGCCAAGCAACGAGCCTCATCGCTTCGTTCGCTCCTTATCGTCGGCCGTTTCGGTCCAGCCCAGCACTGTGCGGTCCCCGCTGATGTCGAGTACCGCGAAACGGGCGAAGAGCTCCTCCGCGTACCAGCGGTCGGCCGGGGTTCGGGCGATCGCCGCGCGGTGCTCCGGCTGACGGTACGCGAACGCGGTGAGGTCCGCCGCGCTGCGCCACACGCTGACCGTGCCCTGCCAGCCGATCGGCGCCTCACCGATCCCGAACCGGGCGAGCAGCCCCTCGGCGGTGGCCAGCTCCCGGGCCACCGGTGGCACGGCCCGCCAGAAACGGACCGCCCGCGAGGGCCGCAACCGTGCCCGGGTGACGGCCAGGATCGGCCCGTCGGCGCGGCGGCCGGTCGGCTGGAACGGGCTGTGCCCGGACCACTCGCCGCGGCTGACAAGTGGTTCCAGGTCGACGCGGGCCTGCTGGACGGCGATCCGATCCCACACCGGGAAGCCGACCGGGCGGTCGCTGACGGTGATCGCCGCGTAACGGGTGAGGTCGGAGTCGCCGGGGCCGAAGCTGAGACCGGTACCCGTACCCAAGAATTTGGCGAACCGGACGCCTGGCCGGCGGCGGCGCGCGAAAGCCATGCGCAGCATGGCCGAACCGACGGCGCGGCGCGGCACCCGCCAGACGTGCAGGGCGACCAGATCGGCGGTCATCGCGCCACGTTACCGTCCGATCCGGGTTACGCCACCTCGGCCGGGGTGCCTGCGGTGATTCGCACCAGTTCGGCGTAGGTGATCGGGAAGACCGACCGGGGTACGCCTCCCGCCGCCCAGATCACCGGGTACTGCTCGAGGTCGACGTCGACGAGCGTGCGCACCGGTTTCGGATGGCCGAGCGGCGCCACACCGCCGATCGCCTGGCCGGTGTGTTCACGGACGAACTCCGGGGTGGCCCGGCGCAGCTTGGTGACGCCGAGCGAGGCGGCGACCTTGGCGGTGTCGACCCGGTGCGCCCCGGACGTCAGGACGAGCAGCGGCTCACCGTCCGCGTCGAAGATCAGCGAGTTCGCGATCTGACCGACTTCGATCCCCAGGGCGGCGGCCGCCGCGGCGGCGGTGTGCACCGCCTCGTCGAGGATGACGACCTCGATGGTGAGGCCGGCGTTCTCCAGGGCGTCGCGGACGGCGATCACGTTCGGATGGTTGTGCATCGCACCATCCTGCCGGTCTTTGCTATCGCATGGTGGCCGCGGCGCTCGCGTCCCAGAGTTTTGCCGCGAGGGAGTCGTCGCGGGCGTGCGGTGCCGGGCTGGTGAGCTTGTGTCCCACGTAGTAGCCGCCGTCGACGAGCTCCGAAACGGGCGCCGTGGCGAGCCAGACCAGCAACTCGCCGGCTTTCTGCGGTGTCACCAGGCCGGGTGCGTACTTGTAGAACAGCCGGGTGACCCGGCCGGTGCCGAAGTTGCTGCGCACCACACCCGGGTGGAAGGACACGCTCGTCACGTCCGGCCAGCGGCGGGCCGCCTCCGAGGTGAAAAGGATGTTCGCCGCCTTGCTCGCACCGTACGCCTGCCAGGAGCTGTATTTGCCGGGGTCACCCGCCAGCCGGTCCGGGTCGGGGCGGCCCTGCGCGTGCGCCCGGGACGCGGTGTTGACCACCCGGCCGCCGCGCAGCCGCTCCAGCAGCAGGTTGGTGAGCAGGAAGGGCGCGAGGTGGTTGCCCTGGACGGTGGCCTCGTAGCCGTCGGCGGTCCGCCGGTACTCGCCGACCATGCCGCCGGCGTTGTTCGCCAGGACATCGATCTTCGGGTACGCGGCGAGTAGCTGGTCGGCGAGGGCGCGCACCTCGGTGAAGGACTCGAAGTCGGTGCGGAAGTGCGCGGGCTCCCGGCCGCCGGCCTGCCGCACCCGGGCGACGGCATCGGCCAGGCGTTGTGGATCACGGCCCACGAGGACGACCTCGTCGCCTCGGGCGGCGAACTGCTCGGCCGCTGCCAGGCCCACGCCGGAGCTGCCGCCGGTTACCACGATCGTCGATGCCACTTGATGCCTCCGCTCGGGTGCCGGCCTCCATCGTGCACGGTGCCGGCGGTTCCCGCTCCCTCTCCTTCAGGTTACTAGCGCTAACCAGTTTGCTATGCAAACCTGTTGGCATGACTTCCATCGAGGAAACCTCATGATCACCGCATCGCCGATCGGCCGGGACGGACTGTCCCGGCGCGGCGTCATCGCGACCGCGCTGGCCGCCGGGGTCACCGTGCCGCTCGGACTCGCCGGCCGGGCCGCCGCGGGGCCGGCCCGGCCGGTCCTGCCCGCGCCGGCCGGGCCCTTTCCGATCGGTACGGTGCCACTGCACCTCGTCGACCGGTCCCGGCCCGATCCCGTTGCCGGCCCGGGGCGCCACCGCGAGCTCATGGTCAGTGTCTGGTACCCGGCCCACGACACCGCCCGGTACCCGCGGGCGCAGTGGATGGCCGACGCGCCCCTGAGCGCGCTGCTGACCCACCACGACTTCCCGGCGGACGCGATGCGGTCACCGCTCACCGCCGGACGGGTCGGCGCACCGGTGCGGCGGGCGGGCGGCCGGCTGCCGGTCGTGGTCTTCTCGCACGGCGCCCACGACCACCGTGCCGACCACACGATCATCGTGCAGGAGCTGGCGAGCCACGGGTACGTGGTGATCACCGTCGACCACACCTACGACGCGTATGTCGAGTTCCCCGACGGCCGGGTCCTCCAGCCGATCATCGACTCGCTGGGTTCGGCGGACTTCGCCGCCGACATCCCGTTCGTTCTCGACTGCGTCGAGGACCTCGCCGCCGGCCGCAACCCGGACGCCGAGGGCAAGCCGCTGCCGGCCGGCCTGCGCGGTGCGCCCGACCCGCGGCGCGTCGGCATGTTCGGTACGTCCAAGGGCGGGACGGCGACCGCCCTGCTGATGGGCATGGACTCGCGTGTCCGGGCCGGGCTCAGCCTGGACGCCCCGATGGAGCCCTATGTCGAGAGCGACCTCGACCGGCCGTTCATGTTGATGACCGCGGACTACACCCGGGCCGAGCCCCCGGTCGCCCAGTTCTGGTCGCACCTGACCGGATGGCGGCTCAACGTCCAGCCGGACGGGGCGGTCCACCGCACCTACGGGGATTATCAGGTGGTGCTCCCGTACCTGGCGGCCGCGGTCGGGATGAGCGACGAGGAGCTGCGTAACTGGGTCGGCACCTTCGATCCCGTCCGGGCGGTGCGGATCCAGCAGGCGTACCCGTTGGCCTTCTTCGACCTGCACCTGCGTGGCCGGCGGCAGCGTCTGATGGAAGGGCCGTCGCGGGCCTTCCCCGAGGTGCGGTACATCCCCTGAGGCGTCCCTGCTCCCGGCGCGGAGTTCTCCCGGCTCAGTCGATCATGTGTTCTAAAAGATGGGCGGCGTGCTGCCGTGGAGGTTGCTTTTTTGTCGTACGGGGGTGTTAGTCTCTGCGGTAGTTAGAACGGATGTTCGAACGGGGTTTCCTCGCTCGGGCGTCGTTCTGATCCGGGAGCGTGTTTCGCGGCGCGCTTCCGGGCGGCACCCGCGAAGTGCCGCATACGTGGTTCGGGCTTTCGCGGGCCCGGATCCGTTCAAGGCAGGCCGTCGCTCGCTGCCCCCGACCCCCGGTGGCGGGCGGCGGACCCGCCGGGCGGTGTCGGCCGGGTGTGGTGTGGGGAAGCTTCGCACCCGGCCGGTTCGCCGCCGGGGTGGCCTTCGTGGCCGGCCTGACGGGGCTCCGGCACTGCCCGCTGGAGCCCCGTTCCGGCCTCGAGGGCCGTCTCGGGACGGCCTTGAGGCGATGCCTGGGGGCATGGAACGCCTGAGGGCATGGAACGCCTGGGGGCTGGGCCGGCTTTGAGGGGTGGGCCGGGTCATGTAGTGCGCTGTGTCTTCCTCCGCAGCGGTTCGAATCCATCACGTCGGATGCGGAACAGGCGAGGGAGAAACGACAATGGCGAGCACCACTGCCCCGGACCTCGAGCCGGCTCCTGGTTCGGCGCACGCCGGCGCGACCACCAGGGCGGATGCGCCCACGGTCCCGGCGCACATGCTGCCGCACCGGAGCCCGGCGCAGCTGCTGACGATCGCCCGGGAGGGGCTGGTCGAGGCGGCGCACACGACACCCGACGGCTTGCGGTATGCGGCGGCGCATCTGGCTGCCCTGCGCGCGGCCGCCGCCCTGCTCGCCGCCCGGGCCCGTCCTTCCGTCTCGGGCCGCCGGACCAGAGCGGCGACCAGCGTGTGGTCACTGCTCGTCATGGTGGCACCGGAGTTCGGCGACTGGGCCGGCTATTTCGCACTCGGCGCCGGCAAGCGCGCGGCTGCGGAGGCCGGCATCCCCCACGTGGTGAGCGCCCGGGAGGCGGACGACCTGCTGCGGGCGGCCGAGCAGTTCGTCACCGTGGTCGAGGGCTCGCTGGGCCTGACCTATCAGCCGCGCCTCGCTGCGTGAGCCGACCGTGATCTGAGCGTGGATCAGGCCGGTCGGACCTGAGCACGGAAGGCCGGCGGTGATCTGAGCACGGGGAAGGCCGGCCGTGACCTGAGCACCGAAGGCCGGGTGAGTTACAGAGCGGGGCATGGACGTGGCCGGGCGCATGATCAGTGGTTCAGCCGCCCTCGCGGAGCTGGTTCAGGCGGGGGCAGCCTCCGATGCGCGGGGGGTGCATCGGATGCTGCCGGTGGCGCCCGAGTTGAGTGGGCTCCTGCCCGGCCAGGGACTTCGCCGGGGCAGCACGGTGGCTGTCGCCGGGGGGCGCGCGGCACCCGCCGGTGGGGGCACCTCGTTGATGCTCGCGCTGCTCGCCGCCGCCTCCCGTACCGGCTCATGGTGTGCGGTCGTGGGTGTGCCCGCCCTGGGCGCGCTGGCCGCCGCCGAGAGTGGCCTGGCGCTCGACCGGCTCGCTCTCGTGCCGAACCCCGGTCCGGACTGGCCCACCGTGGTGGCGGCGCTGATCGACGGTGTCGACCTGGTGGTGACGGCGGTTCCGGGTCCGGTGTCGGCCGGTATCGCCGGCCGGCTGGCGGCGCGGGCCCGGCAGCGGGGGAGTGTGCTGGTGCCGTTCGGGGACTGGTCCGGCGCGGATGTGACCCTGCAGGTCGATCGGAGCCGGTGGGAGGGGCTCGGGGCGGGTCGCGGCCGGCTGCGCCGCCGGGAGGTCACCGTCACGGCGCGTGGGCGGGGTGCGGCCGCTCGGCCGCGGGAGGTCACCCTGTGGATGCCGGGTGTCACCGTCCGGGCGGCTGCCATCCCGCCGGTCCGCTCCGAGCCCGGACCAGGACCGGCGGGGGAGCCTGCCGGACCAGGACCGGCGCGAGAGCCCGGCGGGCTCGGGCCGGCGGCAGATCCTGCCGGGTTCGGGCCGGCGGCGCAGATGTGGGAGCCGGCCGGTGCGATGGCTGAGGTGAGGGTGCTCGGCGAGGCGCGAGCCGGACTCAGCCGGGGAGACACAGCGAGCCGGGGAGACACAGCGAGCCGGAGAGACGCGGCGAGCCAGGGAGACGCGGCCGAGAACGGGAAGCGTGGCGGGCGGCTGCGCGAGATCCCGCCGGTGGGTGCCTGATGGAGACGGCCGTGCGTACGTTGCTGGTCTGGTGTCCGGACTGGCCGATCGTCGCCGCGGAGATCGTGGAGGGGGTGCCGGTTCACGAGCCCGTCGCCGTGATCTCCGGCAACCGGGTGCTGGCGTGTTCGGAGGCCGCGCGCCGGGACGGGGTGCGGCGGGGGCTGCGGCGGCGGGAGGCGCAGAGTCGGTGCCCGCGGCTGATCGTGGTGGAGCACGACCCGGGGCGGGACGCGCGGGCGTTCGAGCCGGTGGTGGCGGCGATCGAGGAGGTCGTGGCGGGAGTGGAGGTGATCCGGCCGGGGGCGTGCGCGGTCGCGGTCCGGGGCCCGGCGCGGTACTTCGGCGGCGAGGAGGCGGCGGCCGAGCGGATCGTCGAGCAGGTGGCGCAGGCGTGCGCGGTGGAATGCCAGGCCGGGATCGCCGAAGGGGTGTTCGCGGCCGGGATCGCCGCGCGGACCGGGCTGGTCGTGGCGGAGGGTGGGACCCGGGCGTTCCTGTCGGGCGTACCCGTGGAGGCCCTGGAGAGGCCGGACCTGACCGACCTGCTGCACCGGCTCGGGGTGAAGACGCTCGGCGAGTTCGCGGCGTTGCCGGCGGGAGACGTGCTGACCCGGTTCGGGTTCGACGGCGCGCTGGCGCACCGGCTCGCGTCGGGGGCCGATCACCGGCCGCTCGCGGTGCGACAGCCACCGGTCGACCTGGCTGTCGAGGAGACCTACGACGACGAACCGCTGGAACGGGTCGACGTGGCGGCCTTCGCCGGGCGCGCTCTGGCCGAGCGGCTGCACGACGGGCTGGCGGCGCACGGGCTGGCCTGCACCCGGCTCGGTGTGGAGGCGGTCACCGCGGACGGCCAGGAGCTCTACCGGGTGTGGCGGCACGACGGCACCCTGACCGCCGCCGCCATCGCCGAGCGGGTGCGCTGGCAGCTGGACGGCTGGCTGACCGGGGCCCGGCGCGGCGGACCGGCCCGGCCCACCGCGGGACTGGTCCGGCTGCGGCTGGTGCCGGACGGGGTGCTGGTCCACCTCGGCCTGCAGCCGGGGCTCTGGGGTGACGCCGGTGCCGAACGGGACCGGGCGCATCGGGCCTTCAGCCGGATACAGGGTCTGCTCGGCCCGAACGCGGTGGTGACGCCGGTGCTGGGCGGCGGGCGGTCGGCGGACGATCAGGTGCGGCTGGTGCCGTGGGGTGACGAGCGGGAACCGGCCCGGCCCGCCGCGGTGCACCACGATCCGCTGCCGGGCGTCGAGACCGTCTCCCTGCTCGAGCACGCCACCCCGGCACCGCGGCGCGCCGAGGGGTCGCACCTGCGCCCGGTGCCGCCGGCACCGGCGGAGACGGCAGACGCCTTTTCCATGGTGGAGCTCCGTCCCGGCCGGGCGAAACGCGCACGCCGCAAGCCGATCGCCCGGCCGCCCTGGCCTGGCCGTCTGCCCCGCCCCGCGCCCGCGATCGTCCCCGAGCGACCCCTCCCCGCGGTGGTGCTCGACTCCAAGGGCCGCCCGGTGGGGGTGAGCGCCCGCCTGGAGCTGACCGGGGCGCCGGCCAGCCTCACCGTCGAGGGAGTCGAGGGGGGCACCCCGGCGGAGATCGTCGGCTGGGCGGGACCGTGGCCGGTCGACGAGCGCTGGTGGGCGGACGAGGAGGCGCGCCGGCAGGCCAGGTTCCAGGTGATGCTGGCCGACGGGCGGGCGCTGCTGCTCTCCCTGGCCGGTGGCCGGTGGACGGTGGAGGCGCTGTATGACTGACGGACAGAGGTGAACGGATGGGCTTCCACAACCCCGAGATGCCCTGGTCGCAGCTGGAGCGGACGCTCTCCGGGCCGGCCGTGGCCGACCCGCTGGTGATCGACGGTGACGGCGGTGACTCCCCGGCGTGGAGCCGTAAGCGGGAGCCGTACCGCGCGGCACCGAACCTGGTCCGGGCCGAGAGCACCACGCCGTACGCCGAACTGCACTGTCACACGAACTTCAGCTTTCTGGACGGCGCCAGCCATCCCGAGGAACTGGCCGAGGAGGCGGCGCGGCTGGGCCTGACCGGGCTGGCCGTCACCGATCACGACGGCTTCTACGGTGTGGTCCGGTTCTCCCAGGCGGCCCGGGAGCTGGGCCTGCCCACCGTCTTCGGCGCCGAGCTGTCGCTGGGCCTGTCCAAGCCGCAGAACGGTGAACCGGACCCGGAGGGTGTCCACCTGCTGGCCCTGGCGCACGGCCACGAGGGTTACTCCCGGCTGGCCCGGGTGATCTCACAGGCCCACCTGCGGGGCGGTGAGAAGGGCAAACCGGAGTACGGCAGCCTGGAGGAGGTCGCCGCCGTCCTGCGGGACCACGTACTGGTGCTGACCGGCTGCCGCAAGGGCCCGGTCCCGCTGGCGCTGACCACCGGCGGCGTGGACGCGGCGGCGTACGAGCTGGACCGTCTTGTCACCCTGTTCGGCGCCCCGAACGTGGCCGTCGAGCTGACCGATCACGGCGACCCGTACGACGACGACCGCAACGACTTCCTGTTCGACCTGGCCGGCAGCCGCCGCCTGGAGGTGGTGGCGACGAACAACGTGCACTACGCGACCCCGTCCCGCCGCCGCCTCGCCACCGCGCTGGCCGCCGTCCGGGCCCGGCGCAGCCTGGACGACATGGACGGCTGGCTGCCCGCCGCCGGTACCGCGCACCTGCGCAGCGGTGACGAGATGGCCCGCCGGTTCGCCGCGTACCCGGGTGCCGTGGCGAACGCCGCGATCTACGGCCAGGACCTCGCCTTCAACCTCGACCTGGTGGCGCCGAGGCTGCCGGACTACCCGGTTCCGCCGGGGCACACCGAGATGAGCTGGCTGCGCGAGCTGACGATGGACGGCGCCCGCAAGCGCTACGGTGAGGACAACCCGAAGGCCTACGCGCAGATCGAGAAGGAACTGCGCATGATCGAGGAGCTGGGTTTCCCCGGCTACTTCCTCGTCGTGTACGACATCGTCGACTTCTGCCGGCGGGAGAACATCTACTGCCAGGGGCGCGGGTCGGCGGCCAACTCCGCGGTCTGCTACTCGCTCTGGATCACGAACGTCGACGCCGTCCACTACAACCTGCTCTTCGAGCGATTCCTGGCCCCCGAGCGCGACGGCCCACCCGACATCGACGTCGACATCGAGTCGGATCAGCGGGAGAAGGTCATCCAGCACGTCTACGGCAAGTACGGCCGGGAGCACACCGCGCAGGTCGCCAACGTCATCTCCTACCGCCCGCGCTCGGCGGTGCGCGACATGGCCCGGGCGTTCGGTTTCTCCCCCGGCCAGCAGGACGCGTGGAGCAAGCAGATCGACCGCTGGGGCGACGTGGTGACGGCCGAGGACATCCCGGAGAGCGTCGTCAGCGCCGCCAACGACGTGCAGACCTTCCCGCGGCACCTGGGCATCCACTCCGGCGGCATGGTGATCTGCGACCGGCCGATCATCGAGGTCTGCCCGGTGGAGTGGGGCCGGATGCCGGGCCGCAGCGTGCTCCAGTGGGACAAGGACGACTGCGCCGCCGTCGACCTGGTCAAGTTCGACCTGCTCGGGCTGGGGATGCTGTCGGCGCTGCACTACGCCTACGACATGATCGACGACGAGCTGGACATCGCCACGATGCCTCTGGACGACGAAGAGGTCTACGCGATGCTGCGGCGGGCGGACTCGGTCGGGGTGTTCCAGGTGGAGAGTCGCGCGCAGATGGCCACGTTGCCCCGGCTCAAGCCCGACAAGTTCTACGACCTGGTGATCGAGGTGGCGCTGATCCGGCCAGGTCCGATTCAGGGTGGTTCGGTTCACCCGTACATCCGCCGCAAGAACGGCCTGGAGGCGCCCAGCGTGCCGCATCCGCGGATGGAGAACGCGCTGGCCAAGACCTTGGGCGTGCCGCTTTTCCAGGAGCAGCTGATGCAGCTCGCCATCGACGTGGCCGGCTTCGATCCGTCCGAGGCTGATCAGCTGCGGCGGGCCATGGGCGCGAAGCGGTCCGTGCAGAAGATGGAAAGGATCAAAAAGCGACTGTACGAGGGGATGGCCGGCAACGGCATCACCGGTCCACTGGCCGACGACCTGTTCCACAAGCTCTCCGCGTTCGCCAGCTACGGCTTCCCGGAGAGCCACGCGATGAGCTTTGCCTACCTGGTCTACGCGAGTGCCTGGCTGAAGCGGTATCACCCGGCGGCGTTCTGCGCGGCGCTGCTCAACGCGCAGCCGATGGGCTTCTACTCTCCACAGACCCTGGTGGACGACGCGCGGCGGCACGGTGTGGAGGTGCGGCGGCCGGACATCAACGCCAGCGATGCGACCGCGACCTTGGAGACCACGCCGGCGAGCCGTCGTAAGAGCGAACCGGGGGAGCCTCCGCAGGCTTGGGGAATCGGTGGCCCGGCCGTGCGCCAAGGACTTTCCAGCATTCGTACGATCGGAGCCGATCTCGCCGAACGGATCGAGCAGGATCGGCGTACCCATGGCCCTTTCCGGTCAATGACCGACCTTGCCAGGCGTACCGGATGCTCTGCCACCCACCTGGAGGCGCTCGCCACCGCCGACGCCTTCGCCGGCTTCGGCCTCTCGCGCCGTGAGGCGCTCTGGGCAGCGGGCGCGGCCGCCCAGGACAAGCCGGACCGCCTGCCCGGCACGGTGACCGGCACCGAGGCGCCGATGCTGCCCGGCATGAGCGAGGTGGACGTGCTGGTCGCCGACGTGTGGGCGACCGGGCTCTCGCCTGACACGCACCCCGCCCGGTTCATCCGGGAGGAGCTGGACCGTGGCGGCGCGCTGCCGATCGACAGGCTGTCCGAGGTGGAGGCGGGCACCCGGATCCGGGTCGGCGGGATCGTCACCCACCGGCAGCGGCCCGCCACCGCCGGAGGGGTGACGTTCGTGAACCTGGAGGACGAGACCGGGATGCTGAACGTCACCTGTTCACCGGGGCTGTGGCAGCGATATCGGCGTGTGGCCCGGAGCAGCACGGCCCTGCTGGTCCGGGGCCGGCTGGAGAAGGCCGAGGGTGTGCTGAACCTGGTGGCCGACCGGCTCGAGGCGGTCCACCCGCCGGTCACCCCGGCATCCCGCGATTTCCGATGAATTGCACCCTTTGAGGAGTAGGGTGCTCCACCATGAGTCAAAAGCTGATCGGTTTGGCGGTGGTGGGAGCCGCGCTCCTGAGCACGGCGAGCCCGGCAGTGGCCGCGCCGCGTTCCACCTTCTCGCTCAGCTACACCGGAGCCACCACGGTCGTCCGGCTCACCTGCGACCCGACCGGCGGCGGGCACCCGCAACCCGCGCGGGCCTGCGCCTCGCTGCGCCGGGCCGGCGCCGACCCGGCCAAGCTCCAGGCGGGCGACTCGATGTGCATCCTGCTCTACAAGCCGGTGACCGCGCGGCTCAAGGGCACCTGGCGCGGTAAGCCGGTGAAGTGGGAGAAGACCTACGGCAACTCCTGCGAGATGAACCGCGCAACGGGTGTCCTGTTCGACTTCTGAGCAGGACTATCCTTCCGCTGTGGAAACTTCAGCGCGCACTGGACGGCCGCTCGTCACGGCCCGCAACGCGGCGGTCTGGGCGGTCCTCCGCCGGGAGCTCGACCGGCACGCCGGTCGTGAGCTGACCGTTCTCGACGTGGGCGGGGGGACCGGCGGGTTCGCCGTGCCGCTGGCCGAGGCGGGGCACACCGTCACGGTGATCGACGCCAGCCCCGACGCGCTCGCCGCGCTGACCCGGCGTGCCGCCGACGCGGGCGTCGCGAGCCGGGTGCGTGCCGTGCAGGGCGACGGGGATGCGCTCGCCTCGCTCGTCGAGCCCGGCAGCGCCGACCTGGTCCTTTGCCACTCGGTGCTCGAGGTCGTCGACGACCCGGCCCGGGTGGTTGCGGCGATCGCCGCGGCGCTGCGGCCCGGCGACGCGGCTCCGCGGCCGGGTGGTGCGGCGCTGCAGCCGGGCGACGCGGCTCCGCGGCCGGGTGGTGCGGCGCTGCGGCCGGGCGGCGCGGTCAGCTTGCTGGTGGCGAGCCGTGCCGCCGCGATTTTGGGCCGGGCGATAAACGGCCATCTGAGTGCGGCCGCCGCCCTGGTCACCGATCCGGCCGGCCGGTCCGGGCCGAGAGACACCCTGCTGCGCAGGTATGACGCGGACAGCGCCACCGCTCTGCTCGAGACCGCGGGCCTCACCGTCGAGCAGACCCATGGGGTACGAGTGGTTGCCGACCTGCTTCCCGCCACAGTGCTCGAGGAGGACCCGCGGGCCGTCCTCGAGCTGGAACTCGAGTTGAGCTCCCGCCCGCCGTTCCGGGACATGGCCTCCCAGCTGCACCTGTTCGCCCGGCTCTCATGAGCGGCCCCGAGGACGGCCTCCACCCGGACGCGTTGCGGGTGCTGCCCCCGGCGTACGGGTCGGGCAGCCTCGCCGACCTGCTCCCCAGCGTGTGCGCGGTGCTCGGGGTGCCGGGCGCGGAAGACGTCCTCGGGCTCGGAGCCCGCCTGGACGGGGTGCGCAAAGTCGGTGTGCTGCTGGTGGACGGGCTCGGCGCGTACCAGTTGCCACTGGCCGCACCGCACGCTCCGGTCCTCGCCGACCTCGCCGCCGGGGGCCGTGGTCACGCCGGCACCCTGACCGCGGGTTTCCCGTCGACCACCCCGGTCAGCCTGGTCACCCTCGGTGCCGGGGTGCCGCCGGGTGCGCACGGCATCCTCGGGTTCACGGTCCGCCGTCCGGACGGGCGGACCCTCACCCACATCTCCTGGGGTGACGATCCGGATCCTCGGCAGTGGCAGCCCGTACCGACCAGGATGGAGACCGCCGCCGCCGCCGGGGTGCAGGTCACCGTCGTGAGCCGACCGGCGTTCGAGGGGAGCGGGCTGAGCCTCGCGGCGAACCGGGGCGCCGCCTATCACGGCGCCGGTGACGGTCCGGCCGTCGCCGCCGGGATGGCCGCGGCGCTGCGCTCGGCGACCGGACCGGCGCTGGTCTACGGCTACCACCCGGACCTCGACCACTTCGGCCACGAGGACGGTGTCGGCTCGCCGGCCTGGCGGGAGGCCGCTCGCGGGGTGGACGACCTGCTCGACCGGCTGGTGCACGACCTGCCCGCGGACGCCGCACTGCTTGTTGTCGCCGACCACGGCCAGCTCAACATCCCGGAGACCGGCCGGTACGACATGGCCGCCATCCCGGAACTCAGCGACGGGGTGATCGGTGTCGCCGGCGAGCCCCGCGTCCGCTATCTCTACACCGCTGACGGCGCGCTCGACTCGGTGCTGGCGAACTGGCGCGGGGTCTTCGGTGCGGACGCCCGGGTGCTCAGCCGGGACGAGGCGATCGCCGAAGGCTGGTACGGGACGGTCGCCCCGGCCCACGCGAACCGGATCGGGGACGTGGTGGTGATGTGCCAGGGCCGGGCCGTCTCGGTCGCCTCCGGATGGGAACCGGACAAGGCGGGGCGGCTCGTGGCGTACCACGGGTCCGCCACGGCAGCCGAGATGACCGTCCCACTGTTGATCATCAGGTGAGGCCATCGATTGGCACGGATTGACCAGCAGCGCCCGCCGATCATGTGGCGGTCCAGCTCACCGGCGGTGATCGGGGCCACTTCAGCCGGTGATCGACGCCCGAACGGCCGAGGCAGACGGTCTTTTGGGACGAACCGATCTTCCCGGCACGGAAAATCACCCGCACTCGGCGGTCGTCCCGCTTTCCGACCCGCCAACCCGCTCGTAGACTTGCGTGATAAGGCAGCCGACGGCTGCCCCGTAACTACACCTGCACCACCCCGACTCCAGCACGGAGTCGGACATGCGCCCGGGGAGGAATGCCGTGCCGCTCTCGGAGCACGAGCAGCGGCTGTTCGATCAGATCGAGCGGTCGCTTGCCGAGGACCCCAAGTTCGCCTCGGCTGTGCGGGCCAGCGACCCGCGTTTCCACGCACGGCGCCGGCTCCTCTTGGCCGCGTTCGTGATCGTCCTTGGTCTCGCCCTCGTCGTCTACGGGACCGTGAGCCGCAGCACCCCGCTCGGTGTGGCGGGCTTCGTCGTCATGCTGGGCTCAGCCGCGTTCGCGATGCAGTCGCGGCGCAAAGGCCAGGCACCCGACCTGAAATCGGTCGGCGGCACGGCGACACGGCGCACACGGCAGGGTCGCAAGGGCGGTCTGATCGACAGACTCGAGGACCGCTGGCGTCAACGCCCGGAGGGACATCGCTGACCCACTGAGTCGGCGTCACCGCGCCGGCTCCCGACGAACGGCGGCCGACCTCCGGCCGCCTTCGTCGTCTCACCATGCCGTTACCCAGCTTCTCCCACCGCTCCGCCGCTCCTTGCGCCAGGACCGTCCGTCCTTCCGTCCTTGCTTGCGCCGGGCCGGTTGCCTGCGCCGGGACCGTCCTTGCTTGCGCCGGGCCGGTTGCGTGCGCCGGACCGTCCTTGCCTGCGCCGGACCGTCCTTGCTTGCGCCGGATGCGGGGTGTCGCCAACCCGGCTGGCTCCCAGTGCTGCCTCCCGCGCGCCGAGACAACACTCACGCCCAGCCGGCTCGCCGCGGCTGGCTCTCAGCGGTGCCTTCGGCCTCGAAAACCACCGCTCACGTCCAGCCGGCTCGCTCGGCTGGTGCTCAGGGGTGCCTTGCGGCCCGAAAATCGCCGCTCACGTCCAGCCGGGCGGGTCCGGGTGGCTCGGCTGGTGCTCAGGGGTGTCTTGCGGCCCGGAAACCACCGCTGACGTCCAGCCGGCTCGCTCGGCTGGTGCTCAGGGGTGTCTTGCGGCCTGAAAAGCGCCGCTGACGTCCAGCCGGGTTGCTCGGCTGGTGGTCAGGGGTGGTTTGCGGTTTGAAAAGCGCCGCTCGCGGCCAGCTGGCCTGGGCTGGGCTGGGCTGGGCTGGGCCGGGCCGGGCCGGGTTGTGGAGGTGGGACGGGCTTGGGGTGAGCTTGACCACGACGTTCAGCCCGGCGGGGGCGCTGCGGCCTGGAGTGGGCAGTCAGGTCGCTGCGCGAGGGCAGGGCCCCGTGGTTTCGGCTTGAGCGCTTGTCTCGTACCAAAGCGCTTGTCTCGTATCAAAAGACTTTGATGTTCTGAAACGCACCGGGCCGGGCATCTGACGATGACCCGGCCCGGTTTGTGGCGATTTCAGCGAGCTCGGTTCAGTAGGCGGCGGGGGTTGAAGCGGCTCAGCGACTCCCGCAGGCGGCTTGCGGATTCGGCGGTGCGTGCCGACCACTCGGAGGTGGCCAGCCGCCAGTTCAGCAGGACCGACGGTGGTAGCAGTGTCGCGCGCAGCCTGGTCCGGAAGGTGGCGGAATGTGCCAGCCCGGACCGGACCCGCCCGAGCGCCGCGGTGAGTTCGGCGCCCTGCATCGGGCGGCGCGCATACCTGGCGCGTTCCTCGGCAGTGCCGAGCAGCGCCGCGGAGTCGGCGGCGTCGCCGGTCAGTTCGGTCTCCCGGACCAGCCGCTGTGCGGTGATGCGCGGCGTTTCCGTCGGATCCACCGGCACCTGGAAGTCGATCATCGTGTCGATGAGTTCGTCCCAGGCCGCGTGGGCGTCCGCCTTGGCGCGCACCGACTCGGTTGTCACGACGATGTCGGAGACCGAGCCGGCCTCGCCGGGATCACCCTGTGCGACCATGGCCGGTGCCGCCGGGCCGGTCGTGGCCGAGTGCCGCCGCCGGCGCAGCATCGCCCGGCGCATGGCCGGGATGAGCAGCACCAGGATGACCAGCACGATCCCGCCGGCGATCAGGAACGGCGTCCAGGATCCGCTGTCGGTGACCGTGCCGCCGCCGGCAGCCGAGTTGTTGCCGTCGTTGGCCTGGTCGGGGCGCTCCGGAGTGTTGGGTGCCGCCGACGAGTCGGCGCCCGGGGCGGTGGTCCCGGTCGAGGCGCTGGCGGTCGGCGCGGGCTGGTCGACGTTCTCCGCCCATGCCGTACGCGTGGACCCGAGCACTCCGGCGGCGGGTGTGGCGTCGAACGGCACCCAGCCGAAGCCCTCGAAGTAGACCTCGGTCCAGGCGTGCGCGTTGCGGTTGGTGATCTGGAAGGTGCCGTTGCCCTGCGAGGTGCCCTTGGTGAACCCGAACGCCACCCGGGACGGTATGCCCGCGGCGCGGACCATCCACGCCATCGCGGCCGCGTACTGCTGGCAGTAGCCGGACTTGTTCTGCAGGAAGGCGGCGATGTCCGAGGCGTTGCCGGTGTTCTGGGTCTGCAGGTCGTACTTGAAGCCGTTCTTCACCGAGAAGGACTCGTAGATCGCGGTGACCTTGTCGTAGTCGGTCGTCTCGCCGGCGACGAGCTCGGCGACCCGGCCCTCCACCGTCGCATCCCGCGGCGCCTCGGTGTACTTGCGGAGCGGGCTGTTCGGTGGCACCTCCGGCGCGCCGCGCAGCTGCGACTTCGTGTATTCCGGCCGCTGGAACGTGAACGAGTAGTTCTGGTTCCCCGTCGTCGTACGCCCGGAGAACAGCACCTGCTGGTTCGAGTCGTACGCCCACGTGCCGGACAGGTCCTGCACGTCGGTCGGGAACGTGTAGAGCGGCACCATGCTCTGCCGCAGCGCGTCGCTGATCTCCACCTCGGCCGTGTACTCGGTCAGCTCCGCCTCGGGCATGATCTGCCCCGGGTCGGGCAGCCCGCTGCGGGAGAGCGAGTTGCCCCGCGGCGACTCGTTGCCGAAGCCCTCGGTGGTCAGCACGTCGGCGACCGCGAACCGCAGGTAGAACGGCTCCGGGTCGGTGGTCTTCACGCGGATGATGTTGATCGTCGCGTTCTGGGTGAGCTGGCCGCTGAGCGCCGCGAACAGGTTGATCCGCCCGCCGCCGGCGCCACCACCGCCGACGCCGACCCCGCTGCCGCTCTGGGTCAGCTGGGAGAGCAGCCCGCCGGAGACGGTCGGCACCACGAGCGGCAGGAGCACCGCCACGAGCACGCCGACCACGCCGATCCGGCGGCCGGCCGCGGCGAGCGGTGACGGTTCCCAGACGTCGACGTCACGGCCGTCACCGGTGAAGCGGCGGCCGAAGCGGCGGACCCGGTCGACGTTGTCGGCAACCAGCAGCCACATGTAGCCGGCCGCGCCGATGACGAACGGGAGGACCGGCACGCTGTCGAGGTAGACGGCGACCGGGATCGAGTAGATGGCGAGCATCGGCAGCCCGGCGAGGGCCGGGCGGCGGAACACGGCGGTCAGCAGGTCGACCACGATGGCCACCGCGCCGATGCCGAGGACGGCGACGAAGTGCAGGCTGTCGCGGTCGGGAACGGGTACACCGTACGAGCGGGTGTCCTCGCCCGCCTGCCGGATCAGGTCCGCGAAGTGCGCGAACGTGGCCGGCTGCGGTATCAGGATCTCCTTGCCGCTCGGGAAGATCCAGGTGAGGGCGAGCGCCATCGCCACGACCATGCACACGACCTGTGCCCAGGTCGGGAACCGGAATGTTCGCGCGCCCACCGCGGCACCGGCGATGAAGAGGACGGTGAGCAGGCTCTGCAGCAGCCAGGTCCAGGATTCGAAGATCGCCGAGAGCGGCGCGGCGGCGAGCAGTGTGGCGGCCGCGGCGACCAGTCCGAGGCGCCGGCGGCCGGTCATCGGACCACCCCGCTCACGGTCTCGGCCATCGCCGCCCGGTAGGCGAAGCCCTGCGAACCCCGGCCCACCGAGGGCCAGAGGGCTGACAGGGTGTCGCCGTGCGACACGGGCAGTGACCGCCAGCCGCTGCGGACCAGGGACAGCGTGGCGGCGGCGTGCTCCTGGTCGGAGGTGTCACGGTCGCCGTCGGTCATCGGCACCCAGGTCGCGGTGTCGATCGCGAAGCCGACACAGCTGGCACCGTTGCCGCGCAGTTGGCTGAGCAGCTCGGCCTCGGCGACGGTCAGGGCGCCGAACAGGCCGATCACCAGGCCGCCGTCGGAGCGGCGGCGGACGTGCTCGACCAGGTTCGAGATGTCGCCGGTCGGCGAGAGCGTGACGTCGGCCAGGGTGTCCAGGATCAGGCCCTCGCCACCGGCCTCGGAGGCGTCGATGTCGACGCCCGAGCCGGTCACCAGCCGTAGCTTGTAGCCGGCGTGCCGCAGGTGGACCGCGATGCTGGCGGTCGCCGACACGGCCCACTCGAAGCTGGCGGTCGGGCCCTCACCACGATGTGCGTAGAGCCGGGTGTCGAGGACCACCGTGGCCCGGCTCTCCCAGGGCTGCTCCTCACGGCGGACCATCAGCTCACCGGTCCGCGCGGTCGAGCGCCAGTGCACCCGGCGCAGGTCGTCGCCGCGCCGGTACTCCCGGGTCGCCGCGTCGTCCTCGCCGTGCACCGCCACCGAACGGGCCCGGCTCTCGCCGGTGCCCGCGTACTCACCCGCGAGCCGGACCCGGGGGAGCGGGGCGACCTGCGGGATCACGGTGAGGCGGTCCACGCTGGGGAACGAGCGGGTCAGCTCACAGAGCCCGAACGGGTCGGTGAGCCGGACCATCAGCGGGCCGATCGGATAGCGGCCGCGGACGTCGGCCCGCACCGTGTACGCCACTGAGCTGGCCTGGTGCGCGCCGAGGCGCTCCAGCACCACCCGGGGACGGCTGCCCAGCGCGTAGGGCAGGCGGTCCTCCAGCAGCATGGTGCCGGTGGGCAGCCGGGACAGGTTCTGCAGGCGCAGGATCACCCGGGCGCTGGAGCCGACCGGTGCACGGCCCGGCTCCAGCGATCGGGTGCAGGCCAGTTTGTAGCGGCTGCGCCCCACGTACCAGGCGGCCAGCAGCGGCAACGCGGCCAGCAGCACCGCGACCCGGAGCAGGTCGCGTTCGCCGAGGATGAGCGCGGAGACCGCGGCGGCGATCGCCGCGGCCAGGAACGAGCGGCCGCGCGTGGTGAGTCCCCGCAGCGCCTCCCGCATGGTCACCGCCCCCGGGACTCGTACGAGGTGCGGCCGTCACGGGTGTCATACGGATTGCGGGTCCGGTCGTGCGGCAGCGGCAGCCGGTGCACGATCTCCGACACGATCGCATCCGTGGTACGCCGGTTGAGCTGGGCGTCCGCCGTCGGGATGATCCGGTGCGCGAGCACCGGCACCGCGAGCTGCTGGAGGTCGTCGGGAAGCACGTAGTCCCGGCCCTCGAGCGCGGCGACCGCCTTGGCCGTACGGATGAGCTGCAGGGTGCACCGCGGTGACGCGCCGAGCCGGATCTCGGGTGCCTCGCGGGTGGCCGTGACGAGCGCGATCGCATACTGCTGGACCACGTCGGCGGCGTGCACGTGGCGCACCGTGTCGATCAGCCGGCGGACCAGGGCGGCGTCGGCGACCGCGCGCAGGTCGTTGAGCGGGTCGTGGTCACCGTGCCCGCTGAGCATGGCCAGCTCGGCCCGGGGGTCCGGGTAACCCATCGCGATCCGGGCGGTGAACCGGTCCCGCTGCGCCTCGGGCAGCGGGTAGGTGCCCTCCATCTCGATCGGGTTCTGCGTCGCGACCACCATGAACGGCGCCTGCAGCTCATAGGTGGTGCCGTCGACGGTGACCTGCCGCTCCTCCATGCACTCCAGGAGGGCGGACTGGGTCTTCGGCGAGGCCCGGTTGATCTCGTCACCCACCACCAGGTTGGCGAAGACCGCGCCCGGCTTGAACTCGAAGTCGCGCGTCTCCTGGTTGTAGACGCTGACCCCGGTCACATCGCTGGGCAGCAGGTCGGGGGTGAACTGGATGCGCCGCACCGAACAGTCGATGGAGCGGGCGAGGGCCTTGGCCAGCTTCGTCTTGCCGACGCCCGGCACGTCCTCGATGAGCAGGTGCCCCTCGGCCAGCAGCACCGCGACCGCCAATCGCACCGTCGCGCTCTTGCCCTCGATGACCTGCTCGATGTTGGCCATGATGGCTTGCGTCGCGGCGGCGAACTCGGCGTTCGTCAGCGGGCCTGCAGGCTCGCCCCAGGTCGGCGTTGTCACGGGCCTCCTCCAAAATCGTGTATACCCCGATCAGGAGGAGATCACCCACCGTCAAGGGGTACCGAAGTTTGCGGGCGCCCAGCGGCCGTGGGCCTCCGGCACTCGCCGCCCGTCCCCACAGGTTAGCGCCGTCCGCAACCAACGCCGAACGGCCTGATCGACGAGATGTGATCACCGGACCGGTCGATCCGTGCCATCTTCTCGCACGGGTATACCGGTCGCCGAGCGTGACGGCCGCCGGGTATCATGCACCCATGGCTCGGTCCGTTCTGCTCCTTAGAAGGCCGTGCTGATCCGTTAGTTCGGACCAGGCACGGCGTCCCCTCCTGCGAGAGGGGCTTTTTTATGCCCCGAGAGCAGCGTCGACCCCGCCCGCATTGACTTCGACGAGATGGTGAAGATGAGCGAGACCGAGACCCCGCCGTTCCGTTACACCGCTGCCCTGGCCGGTGAGATCGAGCTGCGCTGGCAGGCCTACTGGGCTGAGAACGGGACGTTCCACGCACCCAACCCGGTCGGTGAGCTGGCCGACCCCGAGCACCCTCGCGCGGGTGCGCCCAAGCTGCACGTCCAGGACATGTTCCCGTACCCGTCGGGTGCGGGCCTGCACGTCGGGCACCCGCTGGGCTACATCGGCACCGACTGCTACACCCGCTATCAGCGGATGGCCGGCTACAACGTGCTGCACCCGATGGGCTTCGACGCGTTCGGCCTGCCCGCCGAGCAGTACGCGGTGCAGACCGGCACCCACCCGGCGGTCACCACGGCCGCCAACGTCGAGCGCTACCGGCAGCAGCTGCGCCGGCTGGGCCTGGCCTACGACGAGCGGCGCTCGTTCTCCACGACCGACCCGGAGTACTACCGCTGGACCCAGTGGATCTTCCTGCAGGTCTTCAACTCCTGGTTCGACCCGTCGGTGGGCAAGGCGCGCCCGATCAGCGAGCTGATCACGACGTTCGAGGCCGACCCCGAGTGGGCCGGCCTGAGCGCCGTGGAGAAGCGGAAGCGGATCGACGACCACCGCCTGGCGTACGTCTCCGAGGCACCGGTCAACTGGTGCCCCGGCCTGGGCACCGTGCTGGCCAACGAGGAGGTCACGCCGGACGGTCGCAGTGAGCGCGGCAACTTCCCGGTCTTCCAGCGCAGCCTGAAGCAGTGGATGATGCGGATCACCGCCTACGGCGACCGCCTGGTCGACGACCTGGACGCGCTGGACTGGCCCGAGCCGGTCAAGCTGATGCAGCGCAACTGGATCGGCCGGTCCCGCGGCGCCCACGTCGACTTCCCGGTGGCCGCGGGACAAGCGACAGAGAACATCCGGGTCTTCACCACCCGCCCGGACACGCTGTTCGGCGCCACCTACATGGTGCTGGCGCCGGAGCACGAGCTGGTCGAGCGCATCGTCCCCGCCGTCTGGCCGCGGGAGACGAAGGACGTATGGACCGGCGGGCACGCCACACCAGCCGAGGCGGTGGCCGCCTACCGCGCGACCTCGGCGGCCAAGACCGACGAGGAGCGGACCGCCGACGGCAAGGTGAAGACGGGCATCTTCACCGGCGCGTTCGCGGAGAACCCGGTCAACGGCGTACGCGTTCCGGTGTTCATCGCCGACTACGTGCTGGCCGGTTACGGCACCGGCGCGATCATGGCGGTGCCCGGGCAGGACGAGCGCGACTGGGCCTTTGCGGAGGTCTTTCAACTGCCGATCATCCGTACGGTCGAAGCGCCCGAGAATTTCGAGGGTGCCTTCACCGGTGAGGGCCCGGCGATCAACAGCGACTGGCTGGACGGCAAGGGTGTCGCCGAGGCCAAGGCCGCGATGATCACGTGGCTGGAGGAGAACGGCAAGGGCTCCGGCGCCACCACCTACCGCCTGCGGGACTGGCTGTTCAGCCGGCAGCGCTACTGGGGTGAGCCGTTCCCGATCGTCTACGACGAGACCGGCCTGCCGATCGCGCTGCCCGAGTCGATGCTGCCGGTCGAGCTGCCGGACGTGGACGACTTCTCACCGCGGACCTTCGACGCCGACGACGCGGACACCGAGCCGGAGACCCCGCTGTCCCGCAAGAAGGACTGGGTGCAGGTCGAGCTGGACCTGGGCGACGGCCCGAAGACCTACACCCGCGAGACCAACACGATGCCGCAGTGGGCCGGCTCCTGCTGGTACGAGCTGCGCTACCTGGACCCGCACAACGAGAAGGTGCTGGTCGACCCGGAGAACGAGGCCTACTGGATGGGCCCGCAGCGACCCGGCGACCCGGGTGGCGTCGACCTGTACGTCGGCGGTGTCGAGCATGCCGTTCTACACCTGCTGTACGCGCGGTTCTGGCACAAGGTGCTGTTCGACCTGGGGCACGTCTCGTCCTTCGAGCCGTTCCGCAAGCTGTTCAACCAGGGCTACATTCAGGCGTACGCGTTCCGCGACGCCCGGGGCGTCATCGTGCCCGCCGAGGAGGTCGTCGAGCGCGACGGCACGTACTTCCACGGCGACGTCGCGGTCACCCGGGAGTACGGCAAGATGGGCAAGTCGCTGAAGAACGTCGTCACCCCCGACGAGATGTGCGACCAGTACGGCGCCGACACGTTCCGGGTGTACGAGATGGCGATGGGCCCGCTGGACGTGTCCCGCCCGTGGGAGACCCGCGCGGTCGTCGGCTCGCAGCGCTTCCTGCAGCGTGCCTGGCGCCTGGTGGTCGACGAGGACTCCGGCTCGGTCCGGGTCACCGACGAGCCGCTGGACCCGAAGACCCGCAAGGTGCTGCACCGGATCATCGCGGGTGTCCGTGAGGACCTGAACGAGCTGCGGTTCAACACCGCGATCGCCAAGCTGATCGAACTGACGAACACGCTGACCCCGCTGCCGTCGGTGTCCCGCGAGGCGGTCGAGCCGCTGGTGCTGATGCTGTCGCCGTTCGCCCCGCACCTGGCCGAGGAGCTGTGGGGCAAGCTGGGGCACTCCGGGTCGCTGGCTTACGCGGGCTTCCCCGAGGCCGACCCGGCGCAGCTGGTCGCCGATTCGATCACCTATCCGGTCCAGGTCAACGGCAAGGTCCGAGGCCGGGTCGAGGTGGCGCCGGAGACCGGCGAGGCAGATGTACGGGCAGCCGCGCTGGCCGCCGTCGCCGACGTCCTGGCAGGCCGTGACCCGAAGAAGGTCATCGTGGTTCCCGGCCGCCTGGTCAGCGTCGTCATCTGAGCCGTCCGGCCTGCGGCCGCTGTCGTGCTCGGGGTGGCCCGGCTGTCGTCTTTGCGCCGGTTTGCGCCGGCGGTGAGGTCGCGGGAATGGCCCGTCATGTGGAAACGTGGCGGGCCATGTCCTACGACCTGATCGCGACCGAGTTCCTGGTCCGCGCGGACATCCTCGCCCCGGGCCTGGTGGAGGGCCTCTACCTGCAGGGTTCGGTGGCGCTCGGCGACTACCACCCCGGCGTCAGCGACATCGACTTCGTCGCGGTCACCCAGGACCCCGCCGATCCGGCACTGGTGCGGGAGATCCACCACGGGATGCCCCGCCGTCCCCACTTCGACGGCCTCTACGTCACCTGGGAAGACCTGCGGGCCGACCCCTCCACGGTGCCGCCCGGTCCTGCCGTCCACGAGAACCGGATACTGCCCTCCTCCCGGTTCGAACGCCACCTGGTGACCTGGCACGTGCTGGCCCAGGCCGGTGTTGCGCTGCGTGGCCCCGCCAAGCCGGAGATCTTCACCGACTGGCCCGCGCTGGCCGCCTCGACCCGGGAGAACCTGGAGTCCTACTGGCGGCCGTGGTCCCAGAGCATCCGCCGCCACCCCGGCAGCCTCACGTCGTGGGCCGTCTCCTGGGGTGTCCTGGGCGTCACCCGGCTGCGGCACTCCCTGGTCCTGGGCCGGGTCACCTCCAAGACGGAAGCGGGCCGTTACGCCCTCCGCAGCTATCCCGGCTGGGACCGCATCCTCGAAGAGGCTCTCCGGCTTCGTTGCGGCGGCGCTCCCCAGTACCGCAATCCGTTCCACCGCCGCACCGATTTTCTCGGGTACCTCGACTACGCCCTCCACCCCACCGCCCCACCAGACACCCCATTACTCCACTGACCCACCGCTCCCGCCCCGCCCGCCATCCGCGCTGCTCGCGCCATCCGCGCTGCTCGCGCCATCCGCGCTGCTCGCGCCATCCGCGCTGCTCGCGCCGCGCCATCCGCGCTGCTCGCGCCGCGCCGCGTCGCCCTTCCGCGATCTTGTGGACTTGCGGAGCAACGGTTGGCGCGATCTTCACAAGATCGCGGTGGAGGAGCGAAAGGAGGGGCCGGTGGCGAGTGGTCGGACTGTAGAACGGTGGGAACGACGAAGCCGGCGGCCCTCAGGGCTGCCGGCTTCGTGCGGGTTTGTGGGGTTCGGGCTGGGTCAGCAGGGGACTGCGGACGCGGCGGCTCCGGGCTGGGCGGCTGCGGAGGCGGGCTGCGGACGCGGCGGCTGCGATCAGGCGGCGGCTGCGACGGCGGCTGCAGAGGCGCGGCGGGAGGTGTAGCGCCAGCGGAGGACGATGGCGGTGGAGAGGGCGAAGCCGATGGCCGCGGGGGCGAGGGTGGCGGCGTTCATGTCGCCGGGGGCGGCCACGGCGGCGCCGATCACGGCGTAGGTGACCGTGGAGGGGATGGCGGCGATCGTGGTGCCGAGCAGGTAGCGCTTGCGGCAGACGCTCGTGGTGCCGTAGGCGTAGCCGACGAGGCCGAACGGGGCCAGCGGGAGGAAGCGCACCAGCAGGACGGCGGCCAGTCCCCGGCGGTTGAGCCAGCCGTCGAGGCGGTCGAGGCGGCTGCCGGCGCGGGCCTTCAGGGCGCCGCGGCCTGCCCAGCGGCCGGCGTAGTAGGTGGCGGTGGCCGCGATGATGGCGGCCGCGAGGGCTGCGATCGCACCGGTGGCGGCGCCCAGCAGGAGGCCGCACAGGAGGGTGATCGCGGTACGGGGTACCAGCACCGAGAGCAGCAGCCCGCCCACCACTGCCACGGCGGCGGGTGCGCCGGGGCCGAGGTTGTCGACGCTGGTGCCGATGTCGCGCAGAGGGAGCGTGGCGGCGGCTACCGCGAGGGCACCCACCACGACGCCGAGCATGCCGAACCGGGCGAGGCGGCGCTTCCAGCTGATCGGAGCGCCCTCCGCCCCAGCCGCAGCCTCGGGGGCCACAGCCTGGGGAGCTGTGGCGGATGGCGCAGCGTGAGCAACTGCCTGAGGGTCCGCGGAGTCAACGCCCCGCGGGGCGATCAGGATGTCGGTCATGCAGGCATACCGCCCCAACTGTCGTCGGTTCAGGTCAAGGTCTAGCGGGTCAGGCCGGGGTCGCGGCGGCGAGCCGTTCGCCCCTCAGCCGGTCGGGCCAGGTGTCGTCCAGGGGCGCAAGCCTATCCGCGCCGGTGGACCAGTTCAGTAGCAGATCGGCTATCGCTGGGTTGCGGGCGAGCGCCGGGCCGTGCGAGTAGGTGCCGAGGATCTTGCCTGCCCAGGCGCCTTCGGTCTGGCCGTCGTTGCCGACGCCGGCGGTGACCCGGGCCAGTGGTGCGGCGTGCTGGCCGAGATGCGTACGACCGCCGTGGTTCTCGAAGCCGGTGAGCGGCGGCAGCCCGAGCCGGGGGTCGATGTCGCCGCGCAACTCTCCGACGGCCCGGGTCTCGCCCCGGTCCGAGGAGATGTCGAGCAGGCCGAGCCCGGCGACTTTGGCCCCCTTGGCGAAGAACGAGTGACCGAAGAGTTGGTAACCGGCGCAGATCGCCAGCACGGCGGCACCCTGGTTGACCGCCCGGTGCACGCCGCCGTCGGCGATCAGGCGCTGCGCGGCGAGGGACTGGGGGCCGTCCTCGCCGCCGCCGATCAGATAGATGTCGGCGGTGGTGGGCATCTGCTGGTCGGAGCGGACCTCGTAGGTCTCGACCGGGATGCCGCGGGCCGCCGCCCGGTGCGCCAGGATCAGCAGGTTGCCCCGGTCACCGTAGGTGGACAGCAGGTCGGGGTAGATCCACACGATCCGCAGGGCCTCAGTTGACACGGTCCAACTCCGCTCGGATGTCCTGGAACGCCGTGTAGTTGGCGATCACTTCGAGGCGGCCGGGGGGTACGGCCCGCAACGCCTCGTCGAAACTGAGTACGTGCCGGAACGGCACCTGGTTCACCTCGAGCCGGACGGCGAGGTCATACGCACGGTCACCGGTGATCAGCACGGGGCGGGTGCGCAGCGGTGCGAAATCGACGTCCCACAGCCATGAGGTGTCCAGGCCGTCGGGGTCGCGTGCGTTGATGGAGAGCAGCGTAGGGGCATGATCAGCCATGTCGAACGCCTCCAGCCAGCTGGCCGGGTTCTTCGCGAGCAGCAGCCGGATGTTGCGCCCGTCCCGATCCACCTGTGCGTAACGGCCGGCGATCGACGTCACCCGGGAGAGGCGGGGGAGTGCCTCTATCGGGCGCACCCCGAACTCGGCCGCGACGGCGAGAGCGGTGGCCGCGTTGCCGACGTTGACGCGGCCCGGCAGCTGGAGTTTCACCATGTGCCAGTCGCCGCGCGGGTCGATCACGCCCTCCTCCTCGACCGTCCAGTTCGGCCGGGGGCGGCGCAGCGGGCAGCCGGCGCACCACCAGTCGCCGTTGGCCCGCTCGATCGGGTGGCCGCTCTCCGGGCAGACGAACGAGTCGTCGTGCCAGCGCTGGCCGGCGCTGAACCAGGTGACCTGCGGGCTGGTGCTCGCCGCCCAGACCACCATCGGGTCATCGGCGTTGGCGACCACCCGGATGTCGGGGTGGCCGGCGAGTGCCGCTTTCCACAGCTGCGCCATCATCGCCACCTCCTTCGCCCGGTCCAGCTGGTCGCGGGAGAGGTTGAGCAGCGCCACCACCCGGGGGTTCGTGGCGTCGATGACCTGAGCCAGGTAGTGCTCGTCGACCTCCAGCACGGCGAACGGGGTGTGCCCCTCCTTCGCCAGCGCCGAGGTGTGGCCGGTCGGCATGTTGGCGCCGAACGAGTTGGTGGCGACCCGGCCGAGATAACCGACAGCGGCCGCGGTGAGCCGCGTCGTGGTGGTCTTGCCGTTGGTGCCCGAGACGAGCGCCACGGCCCGGCCCGACGCGAGATGCTTGAGCAGGTCGGGGTCGATCTTGAGGCCGATCCAGCCACCGATCACCGAGCCGTCGCCGCGTCCCGCGGCCCTGGAGAGCGCCGCAGCGGTCTTCGACACGGAGGTCGCGACCTTGGCGATGAGAGGCAATTTCCCGTCCGTCACGCCAGCGAGGGTACCGGACGCGAAGGTTACGACCAGTTGCCAGACCATCAAGATCATCGCACGGTCGGTGTTTTGGCCGGTCCGGGCGTTTCGGTCATGTTGCGAGACGGGGCGAGACTATTTGTGTGTTCTGTTTCACCCGTAACCTTCTACCTTCTGTGCCCGAGTGACCGCATTGAGTAATGGCATTTGTCTCGCGGAGGTAACAAACTGGACATGACCGTTTATGCCAATTACTCAGGGTGACGATGCGCACGGTGACGATCACGCCCGGATTCAGGTAGCAAGGTTGGGCCGGGAGCAACCGCTCACCGGTCGCGCCGGACTGGTTCACGCCGAGCCCTGCCCCGTTCCGGACGGCGCGATCACCCCAAGCACGAAAGCATCAGGCATCAGGGGGCAGGGACGGGGAACCCAATATCGGTCCTCCCGCACCGCGGCATTCCGCGTGGTGCATTGGGGGACCTCGGGGTGAAGCCGCTTCGGCGGCCGGGCAACCTTCCCGCCCGAACCCGACAGCTAACCTCGCAGGCGTGCCGGAGGGAATTCTCTACCGTGCACGAACACAGTTCGCGCCGGGGCCGTCGCATGTCCGTCGGTACCGGCACTGTCGCACTGTCTCTGGGTCTCTGCCTCTGCGCCGGTCAGTTGGTGGCCACTTCGGCCGCTTCTGCCGCCGCTCCCACCCCGGTGGCCGCGGCCGCCGCGGTGAAGGTCACGCCCAAGCTGGCCGCTACCAAGGTCAGCACCCGGAGCCTGAAGTGGGGCTCCACCCTCAAGGTCACCGCCAAGGTGATCGACCCGCGTACCGGCAAGATCGCCAAGGGCACGGTCCGGCTCCAGGGCTACAGCAAGGGCGCCTGGCGGACGTGGGACACCGAGACCGTTCGCAACCAGAACGGGACGGTCACGCTCAGCGCGAAGCCCCAGGCGACCGCGTGGACCCGGACGATCTTCACCGGGAACGGCTTCAACCAGGTGACCACCAATAAGATCAAGGTCTCCGTGAAGGCCAGCGGCGCCAAGGTTCTCGCCGAGGCCAAGAAGCACAAGGGCGCGCTGTACAAGTTCGGCGCGTCCGGGCCGAAGCGTTTCGACTGCTCCGGCTTCACCAAGTACGTCTACAAGAAGGCAGCGGGCAAGAAGCTGCCGCACAAGGCGAACTCGCAGCAGCGGTACGGCAAGTCGGTCGCCAAGAGCAACAAGAGGGTCGGCGACCTGATCGTCTTCCGCAACGGGTCCTACGGCTACCACGCCGGGATCTACGCCGGAAACGGCTACGTGTACGACTCGCCGCACACCGGTGCCCGGGTCGGCAAGCACAAGATCTGGAACAAGAACTATGTGGTACGCCGCCTCGTCGCCTGATTCGGCGCGCGTGGCAAGCACGTAGTAAGCAAGCACGTAGTAAGCAAGCACGTAGTAAGCAAGCACGTAGTAAGCAAGCACGTAGTAAGCAAGCACGTAGTAAGTAGGACAGCGCACGTAGTAGGACATGAGCACAGCGCACCTAAGTAAGTAAGGTGTAGCGCGACGGTGTGGTGGCATCGTCCGCTGAGCAAGAATCGACGCCTGTGGGGCGTGACCCGAGTCCGGGTCACGCCCCACAGGCGTTCCTGCGTTCGGCGGTCCGCCGGCCCCACTTTCCTCCCCGCGACCCTCCCCGAGGCCCCCACTTTCCTCCCCGGCGGGCGAAAAACGGTCCGCGAAGCCCGGAATCGGCGGACTTTTCGGCCCTCGTGCGCCCGATGTCGGAAACCGGACCTCGTTGATCATGCTCTGACCCTCCACTGCGCCCCACCGCCCTTGAACTGGGCTTTCGTCCGCGAAAACGGCTCGCGAGCGTTCGCTTTCGGGTTGCAGGTGGAGGGAAGTGGAGTAGAGTGGAGCGCAGTGGCAGGGCAAGGAAGTTCACCGAGGCCTGCCGGCCCGAGTTGACAGGCGGACCGTCTCCACCGCGAAGGAGCGGGCGCCACGGCAAGGGGGGAAGGGCCGATGTTCCTCGGCACGCACACCCCGCGCCTCGACGAGAAGGGCCGGCTGATCCTTCCGGCGAAATTCCGTGATGAGCTGGCGGGAGGTGTCGTGATCACCAAGGGGCAGGAGCGCTGTCTTTATGTGTTCCCGATGCCGGAATTCCAGCGCATCGCCGGTCAGCTGCGTGAGGCGCCGGTGACGAACAAGGCCGCCCGGGCTTACAGCCGGGTGTTCTTCGCCAGCGCGCACGACGAGGTTCCCGACAAGCAGGGCCGGGTCACCATCCCGGCGCACTTGCGGGATTACGCGAGCCTCGGGCGCGACCTCGTGGTGATCGGAGCCAGCACCCGGGTCGAGATCTGGGACAAGCAGTCCTGGGACGACTACCTCTCGGCCAGCGAGGAAGACTTCGCTGACATCGAGGAGGGGGTGCTGCCCGGCGGACTGTAGGGCGTGGCACCTCGGTGGGCCGCCGGCGCGGCCCGGACGCCACTGCCGCCGTACTGCGAGATCTCCAGCCGCTCCCGCTCCTGGCGCCTCTTCCCCGGCGCCAGGCGCGTGTCCGGGGCCGGGCAAGTCCGGGCCGGGACATGAGCGGATGGGGATCTGGCGGTACGGATGGGCGGCCGGGCCGGTACGGCAGGGAAACAACCGGGTGAGACGCATCAAGTGGGGCAGTGGGGGTCGTCATGGGGGAGCCGCGGGGCATACACGTTCCGGTGCTGCTCGAGCGTTGCCTCGAGCTGCTCGGTCCCGCCCTCGCCCTGCCGGGTTGCGTCCACGTCGACTTCACGCTCGGGCTGGGCGGGCACGCCGAGGCGGTGCTGGAGCGGTTCCCTGACGTGGTCCTGATCGGACTCGACCGGGACACCGAGGCACTCGCGCACTCACGGCACCGGCTGGCCCGCTTCGAGGACCGCGTCCACCTGGTGCACGCGGTCTACCACGAGTTGCCGCGGGTGCTCGGCGAGCTCGGCATCCCGGCGATCCACAGCGGACTGTTCGACCTCGGGGTCTCCTCGTTGCAGCTGGACGAGGCGGATCGCGGCTTCGCGTACTCGCAGGACGCGCCGCTGGACATGCGGATGGACCAGTCCCGCGGCGCGACGGCCGAGGAGGTCGTCAACTCGTACGAGCCGGGTGAGCTGGTTCGGATCCTCCGGCAGTACGGCGAGGAGAAGTTCGCGCCGCGGGTCGTCTCGGCGATCGTGCGGGAGCGGGCGAAGGGCCGGATCACCTCGACGGCGCGGCTCGCCGAGCTGGTGAAGGACGCTATACCAGCCGCCGCGCGCCGAACGGGTGGAAATCCCGCAAAAAGGACGTTTCAGGCACTACGCATTGAGGTGAACGGCGAGCTCGAGGTCCTCGAGTCAGCGGTTCCGCATGCTTTGGACGCTCTGGCGCCCAAGGGGCGACTTGTGGTGATGAGTTATCAATCACTGGAGGACCGGATCGTCAAGCGCGCGCTCACCGCGAGGTCGCGCAGCACCGGGCCGATCGACCTGCCGGTCGAGCTGCCCGGAACCGGTCCGACGCTGCGGCTGCTCACCAGGGGATCCGAGCCGCCCAGCGAGGCGGAGGTGGCGGAGAACCCGAGGGCGGCCTCGGTGAAGCTCCGCGCGGTGGAACGGATCGGCGAAGAGCGGATCGGCGAAGAGCAGGGACAGGCGTTCAACCGGGCATCGGGGGCCGGCCGCGAACGGCCCCGGGTGTCGGGGCCCGCGCGGGAGGGGAAACCGGAGCAGCCCCGGGAGACAACGCGTGGGGGACGAGGGCGGTTACGCCCGGGGGCGACTCAGCAGGGGGAGGGATGAGCATGAGCGAGCGTTACGACGCGCCGCGGTCGGGGGGCCGAGCGGCGCAGTCGCGTAACACCGGGGGCGGCCGCGATGCGCAGAGCGGGGAAGCGGGCGCCCGGGGGACTGGTGCTCGGGGAAAGAGCGCTCGGGGAGCTGGTGCACAGGAGGCGAGCGCCCGGGGGACTGGCGCTCGGGTGACTGGCGCCCGGGGGGCGCGTCAGTCGGCGGGCCGGGCCGACACGCGCCGGTCAGGGATGCGGAGTGACGAGACCGGGCCGGTGGAGGGTACCGCCGCGCTGGCGCTCGAGGTCAGCGATCTGCGGGTCACCGCCGACACTCCGCGGCCGGGGGATCGGCCGAAGCTGTGGGTGGCGCCGCCGCTGCCGATCCGGGCACCGCGGGCGACCTTCGCCGCGGCCGTGATCGCCGTGGTGCTCATCGGTGTGCTCGGCATCCTCTTCATCAACACCAAGACGATGGAGCAGTCCTTCCGCCTGAACGCTCTGCGCAAGGAGAAGGCCGCTCTCGACAAGCAGCACCAGAGCCTGCAGCAGCAGCTCATCCAGGCGTCCAACCCGGGCAACCTGCATGCCGCGGCGCGCCGGCTCGGCCTGGTGATCGCGGACGCGCCCGCCATGATCCGGCTGCCGGACGGGAAGATCGTCCGCCCGCCGACGCCGGGTCGTGGCAAGGTCGCGGTGACCGCCCAGGATTACCTGAGTGCCACCGTGTCGCCGTCCGCGGGTACCGGGCAGTAGGCCGCCGTGGCGCCGCGAGCCGACGACGATCCGCGCCGGGGGACGACACCCCGGCGCGGTTCCGCGCGTGATCTGCCCGGAGAGCGCGACCGTCACGGAGAGCGCGACCGTCACGGAAAGCGTGATCTGCCCGGGCAGCGGGACCTTCCGGGGCAGCGTGATCTTCCCGAGCAGGGTGAGCAGGACGAGCGTGAGGACGGGGCGGGACGGCGTGGGCGGTCCAGCATCGGGGATGCACGTGCCTACACCCCGCGGGGCAGGACCGTCGCGGAGCGGGGGCGGCTGCCGCGGTCCGGGCGCACCACTGATCCGTTCCGGCCGGCACTGCAGGTCCTCGACGGCGGTGAGACCGGTCAGCGGTCCCGCGGGCGGGGCGGGCGCGGCGCGGAGCCGGCCGACGGCGCTGAGACGCGCAAGCAGAGCGAGAACAAGGACACCAGCGAGCGGACCCGAGGGCGGAGCGCGCCCGAGGAGCCTTCCAAGCCCTCATCGCGCACGCGAGAGCCGGACCGCGGGCGCCCTTCTGCCGCCGGTGACGGGAGGGGGACGTCTTTCCGGAAGGGTGGCGGCGCTTCTCGTACCGAAAAGGGATCAGACGGACCACGGCGGAGCGCAACCGGCCGCACGGACCGCAAGCCCGAAAGACAGCGGCCGGAACGACGGCCAATCCCCGCTGAGCCGCCGAAGCTCGCCAACAGCACGCGGCGTTTGCGTTTGGGGACCGTGCTGGCGCTGTCGCTGTTCGTGACGATCGGTGTGCGGCTGGTCGTGTTGCAGGTGGCCACCTCGCCGGCGGAGGCGCACAGCCTGATGGAGCTGCGCGAGAAGCGGCTGAGCACGGTGAAGCTACCGGCGCCGCGCGGCAGCATCCTGGACCGGGACGGCAACGTCCTCGCGCACAGTGTCGAGGCGCGCTATGTGTCGGCCGACCCGGAGAACGTCAGGCTCCAGCAGAACATCCCGGCCATCGCGAACCGGCTCGCGCCGCTGCTGACCGTCGCGCGGTCCGAGCTCGAAGCGAACATGAAGCGCAAGAAGGTGCTGGGTGGGTGGACGCAGTTCCGCTACCTGGCGCGTGGTGTCGACGTGGCCACCGCCGACGAGATCGAGGCGATGAACCTGCCGGGCATCAACACGCACAGCGATGAGCGGCGTGATGTGCCGGGCAAGGATCTGGCCGCGAACCTGATCGGTTTCACCGGCGACGACCACCACGGCCTGGAGGGCCTGGAGGCGCGCTACGACGACCTGCTGCACGGCACCGACGGCAAGCGGGTCTTCGAGATCGGCCGGGGCAACCTGAACGCGCCGATCCCCGGCGGGTACGAGCGGGAGACGGCCGCGAAGCCGGGCAACTCGCTGAAGCTGACCATCGACCGCAACCTGCAGTACAAGGTGCAGCAGATCCTCGACGCCGAGGCGGAGCAGCGCAACGCCGGCATCGCCGGTGCGGTGGTGCTCGACGCGAAGACCGGTGAGGTGCTGGCGCAGGCGAGCTATCCGGCCTACAGCGCGGCCGAGCCGGACAAGGCGGACGCGGAGGACCGGGCCGACGTGCCGACCAGCGTCGTCACCGACCCGGGGTCGACGCACAAGGCGTTCATCTTCGGTGCCGCGCTCCAGGAGGGGCTGATCACGCCCGAGTCGACGCTGACGATCGGGCCGGCCATCGAGCTGGGCGGTACGCCGTTCACGGACACCCACCCGCAGGACAAGGGCACCGAGATGACGATGCCCGGGCTGCTCGCGTACTCCTCCAACGTCGGCACCATCCTGATCGGGAAGATGCTCGGCAAGGAGAAGATCTACGAGTACCAGCAGAAGTTCGGGCTTGGTACGGCGACCGGGGTGGGCACGCTCTACGAGGCCGACGGTCAGCTGCTCAAGCCTGAGGACTGGAGCGGTTCGGCGCCGGGTTCGGTGCCGATCGGGCACAGCGTCTCGGCCACGCTGATGCAGATGGCCGCCGGGTACAACGCGATCGCCAACGACGGCACCTGGATCCAGCCGCACCTGGTCAAGGAGACCATCTCCGGCGAGACCGGCAAGGTGACCCCGGCCCCCGCGCCGGTGACGCGCAAGGTCCTCGATCCGGGTATCGCCGCGCAGCTGCGGACGATGATGGAGGCCGTGGTGGACGTCAAGGGCGGCACCGGTGGCGCGGCGGCGGTGGGCGGTTACCGGGTGGCGGGCAAGACCGGCACCGGCGCGATGCTCATCGACGGGCAGTACACCAGCCACAACGCCAGCTCCTTCGTCGGCATGGCACCGGCCGAGGACCCGCGGTTCGTGATCGCCGTGTCGATGGACGTCTCCAGCGGCGGCGGCGGTGTCGTGGCGGCACCCGCATTCAGCCAGATGATGTCCTACGCACTGCTTCACTACCGTGTGCCACCATCCGGTACGAAGCCGCCCAACTTCAAGATCCATCCATGAAGTCGAGCCGCATGGCGTTGACAGCAACCGGGGCGGCTAGGGGTAGGGTCTGACGCCGTGTCCGGCATTCCCCGCCCCGAGACCGTCGCGCCGTTCCCGTTGCAGCAGCTCGCCGAGTTGCTGCCGGCAGCGCAGGCGGGTGGTGACGCTGAGGTCACCGGGGCTACTCACAGTAGTGGCGCGGTTCGTCCTGGCGACCTGTACGCGGCTCTGCCCGGTGCCAACCGGCACGGCGCCGAGTTCATCGCGGACGCGGCGCGCTCCGGAGCGGCGGCGGTGCTCACCGATCCGGCCGGGCGGGAGGCGGCGCTCGCCGCGGGTCTGCCGGTGCTGATCGCTGACGACCCGCGGGCGGTGCTCGGCGCCGCGGCCGCCGCGATCTACGGCGAGCCGTCGCGGCGGCTGACGATGATCGGCATCACCGGTACGGCGGGCAAGACGTCGACGTCGTACCTGGTCGAGGCCGGGCTGCGCGCCGCCGGGCTGGTGACCGGGCTGGTCGGCACGGTGGAGACCCGGATCGGCGACCTGGTCGTGAAGAGCGTGCGGACCACACCGGAGGCGACCGACCTCCAGGCGATCCTGGCCGCGGGGCTGGAGCGCGGGGTGCGGGCGGTGGTCATGGAGGTCTCCAGCCACGCGCTGGTGATGGGCCGGGCCGACGGGATCCGGTTCGCGGCCGGTGGCTACACCAACTTCGGCCAGGACCACCTGGACTTCCACCCCACCACCGAGGACTACTTCGCGGCGAAGGCGCGGCTCTTCGACGGCCGGTCCGCCGCCGAGATCCTGAACTTCGACGACGCCGCAGTCATGCGCCTCGCCCGCGACGAGACGATCACCTTCTCGGCCCTCGGTGACGAGCGTGCGACCTGGTGGGCCTCGGACGTCGCGCCGGCCGCGTTCGGGCAGCGGTTCGTCGCGCACGGGCCGGACGGTGTCACCGTCGAGACCGGCGTCGCCCTGCCGGGCCTGCACAACGTGGCGAACGCGCTGCTCGCGCTGGCATTGCTGGTCGCCGTGGGCGTCGACCCGGCGGTCGCCGGGCGGGGCATCGCTGCCTGCCGCGGCGTACCGGGGCGGCTCGAGCAGGTCGAGGCGGCCGGTGACGTGCTGGGCGTCGTCGACTACGCGCACAAGCCCAACGCCATCGTGGCGGCGCTGGCCGCGCTGCGGGAGCTGGCAACGGCGCGCGGCGGGCGGCTGATCTGCGTGATCGGTGCCGGCGGCGACCGGGACCGGGGCAAACGGCCGCTGATGGGTGAGGCCGCCGCGCACGGTGCCGACCTGGTGATCATCACCGATGACAACCCCAGGACCGAAGACCCTTCTTCCGTACGGGCAGCCGTGCGCCTCGGCGCCGAAGAAGCGTCCCGGGGCGCTCTCTCGCCCGCCAAGGTCATCGAGGTGGGTGGCCGCCGGGCGGCGATCGACGAGGCGGTCCGGCTGGCCTCGGCCGGCGACGTGATCGCGGTTCTGGGCAAGGGCAACGAACAGGGCCAGGAGGTCGGCGGCGAGATCCTGCCGTTCGACGACCGCATCGAGCTGGCCGCAGCACTGGAGGGCCGACCATGATCCGCATGACGCTGGCGGAGATCGCCGAGATCACCGGCGGGCGGGTCGTCAACGCCGGCCCGGACGTGGCGGTCACCGGCGAAGTCGAGTACGACTCCCGCAAGGTCGGGCCCGGTGGGCTCTTCGTCGCGTTCGCCGGTGAGAAGGTGGACGGCCACGACTTCGCCGGTGCCGTGATCGAGGCCGGTGCGGCGGGCATCCTCGGCACCCGCGACACCGGGTCGCCGGGAGTTGTCGTCGCGTCGCCGCTCGAGGCGCTGGCGGCACTGGCCCGGGTGGTGCTCTCCCGGCTGGACAAGCTGACAGTCGTCGGGCTGACCGGGTCGTCGGGGAAGACCACGACCAAGGACTACATCGGGCAGCTGCTGTCCCGGGTCGGGCCGACCGTGGCGCCGGCCGGGTCGTTGAACAACGAGCTCGGATTCCCGTACACGGTGCTCCAAGCGACCACCGAGACCCGCTTCCTGGTGCTGGAGATGGGCGCCCGCGGTGTCGGCCACATCCGGTACCTGACCGATATCGCCCAGCCGCAGATCGGCGTGGTGCTCAACGTCGGCGCGGCGCACATCGGCGAGTTCGGTTCGGTGGAGGGCACGGCCCTCGCCAAGGGCGAGTTGGTCGAGGCGCTGCCCGCAGACGGGGTCGCGGTACTGAACGCGGACGATCCGCTGGTCGCCGCGATGGCCTCGCGCACCTCCGCCCGCGTCGTGCTCACCGGGGAGTCGGCGGCCGACGTGCGGGCGACCGGCGTCATCCTGGACCGTTCCGGCCGCGCGAGCTACGTGCTGCACGTCGGCGACCGGTCCGGGAACGTCGGGCTGGCGGTCGCCGGGCGGCACCAGGTGGCGAACACCCTGGCCGCCGCCGCGGTGGCCCTCGCCGCAGGCATGGACTTCGACGAGCTGACCACCGCCCTGAGCCACGTCGGCATCGTCTCCGGCCGCCGCATGGACGTCTTCGACCGGCCCGGCGGGGTGACGGTCATCGACGACTCCTACAACGCCAACCCGTCGTCGACCGAGGCCGCTCTCCGAGCCCTCGCCGCGATGGGTGAGGGGCGGCGTACCACCGCTGTACTCGGCTACATGGCCGAGCTCGGCGAGTTCGAGGTGTCCGGTCACGCCGAGGTGGGGCGGCTCGCCGCCGAACTCGGGGTGGACCGGCTGATCGCGGTAGCCGGGAACGCCCGGCCGATCCTGGACGGTGCCGCCGGCTTCACGGGGTGGCCGGGCACGGCGTACTTCGCCGCCGACCAGGCAGCCGCGATCGAGATTCTGCAGCAGGACCTGCGCGCCGACGACGTCGTGCTGGTCAAGGGTTCCCGGTACCGCACGTGGGACGTTGCCGACTGGCTGCGGCGTCCCGAGGAGGTTTAGCCCCGTGAGGGCAGTAATCGTCGCGGCCGCGGTCGCCTTTCTCATCTCGCTGTTCGGCACCCCGCTCGCCATCAGGGTCTTCTCGGCCCTCAAGGCGGGACAGCCGATCCGCTCCCTCGGACCTGCCAGCCACCAGGGCAAGAAGGGCACCCCGACGATGGGCGGGGTGGCGTTCATCATCGCCACCGTCTTCGCCTACGTGGCCGGGCACCTGGCACTGACCACGCTGCCGGACCGGCAGATCGCCCAGGAGAAGCCGACCATGACCGCCCTGGTCCTGCTCGGTGTCTTCGTCTTCTGTGGCGCCGTCGGCTTCCTCGACGACTTCCTCAAGGTCCGCAAGCGCAACTCCGACGGCCTCAGCGCCAAGGGCAAGCTGCTCGGCCAGCTGATCATCGGCACCGGGTTCGGCGTGGCCGCGCTTTACTTCCCGAGCACCAACGGCCAGACCGTGGTCAGCGAGAACATCTCGTTCATCCGCGACGTCAGCTGGCTCGACGTCGGCAAGGTCGGCTCGGTCATGGTGTTCGTCTTCGTCATCATGGCGATGTCCAACGGGGTGAACCTCACCGACGGTCTCGACGGTCTCGCCACCGGTGCGTCGATTCTGGTGCTCGGTGCCTACTCGCTGATCGGCTTCTGGCAGTACCGGCACTGGTGCGGTGACGACGACTATCGCACCACCAGCGCGCTTACCGAGCAGCATTGCTATCAGGTTCGAGATCCACTGGAGATCGCGATGATCGCGGCGGCGGCTGCTGCTGCCTGTGTCGGCTTTCTCTGGTGGAACACGAACCCGGCTCGGATCTTCATGGGGGACACGGGGGCGCTCGCGCTGGGCGGTTTGATCGGCGGGCTGGCGGTGGCTACGCGTACGACGCTGCTCTCGGTGATCATCGGTGGGCTCTTCGTCATCATCACGATGTCCGTTGTCATCCAGATCATTTCGTTCAAGACGACTGGTAAACGGGTTTTCCGCATGTCGCCGCTTCAGCATCATTTCGAGTTGGCGGGGTGGAGTGAGGTCAACATCGTGGTCCGGTTCTGGATCATCGCTGGGATTTGTGCGGCTATCGGGCTCGGGCTGTTCTACAGCGATCACCTGGCGGTAATGGGCTGACGGGCTCGGTGGGGGCGCGCCTTATCCGGCGCCCCCACTCCGTCCGCCCCCCGTCACCTCGCCCGCCCGGCCCGTGTCGCCCGGCCCGTGTCGCCCGGCCCGTGTCGCCCGGCCCGTGTCGCGCCGCTTCGGGGTCGCATTGCGCCCTTCCAGCGGATGTAGGCGCACACAGAGGCCGTCCGTGGGTGTCTACATCGCCTATGGCGACCATCAGCGCGCACACAACCTCAACGTGTGCGCCCACCACCCCCAGGCGCAGCCGCGAACGCTTGGACTGGCCGTCCACCGCCGAGATCTTGTGAAGTAGGGGCGCTGCGTTGCCGCCCAAGGCCACAAGATCGGGGCGCGCGGCGCAAGGGGGAGGGGCGCGGGCGCAAGGGGGAGGGGTGGGAGGTGGAAGTCTCGTGCGACACGCCATCGATGTGACGGGGTGGGATGTGGACGGCGGACGATGATGGGGGTATGGCGGACGACCGTACTTCCATGGCCCGCCCGTCACTGAGCCGGCAGCTGCTGCCGGCGGTGCACGGGTTGCTGGCGCGGCCCCTGTCGTCCTACTACCTGCTGATCGCGAGTTCCGGTCTGTTGCTGTTGATCGGGCTCACCATGGTGTTCTCGGCGACCAGTGTGGAGGCGTTCGCCGCACACGGTGACGCGTTCTCGGCGACGAGCAGTCAGGCGCTCTACGCGCTGCTCGGCCTCGTCGCCTTCTGGATCTGCCAGCGGCTGCCCGCGCTGACCCTGCGCACCCTCGGCAAGTATCTGCTGGGTGCGGCGATCGTCCTGCTGACGCTGCTGGCGGTGCTGAACGCATTGAGGTCGCTGAAGGTGCTGGACGACGAGGCCACGCTCGGGCCGCTCAAGGCGAACCTGAACTGGCTGATCGTCGGACCGGTCAGCGTGCAGCCGGGTGAGCTGGCCAAGCTGGGCATGGTGCTGTGGGGCGCCGACGTGATCGCCCGTAAGGGGCCGACCCTCGGCTACTGGCGTGAGCTGGCCATGCCGCTGTTCCCGGTGATCGGGCTGCTGTTCGTGCTGGTCGGCTACAACGACCTGGGCACCATGCTGGTGCTGCTGGCGCTGATCGTCGGGCTGCTCTGGGCGGCGGGGGTACGCCTGCGGGTGTTCACCGCGCTGGGTGTGCTCGGTCTGGCCGGTGTCGGCCTGCTGATCGCGGCGGCCTCGCGTGGTGCCGGCTCGGGTTCCGAGGACGCGCCGAACTATCGGCTGGAGCGGCTCACCAGCTTCCTCACCCCGCTGGACCAGTGTGACCCGGCGAAGGAGTGCTACCAGGCCATCCAGGGGCGGTCGGCGATCTTCGAGGGCGGCTGGTTCGGCGTCGGCCTGGGGGAGAGCGCGCTGAAGTGGGGCTGGGTGCCGGAGGCGGAGAACGACTTCATCTTCGCGATCGTCGCCGAGGAGCTGGGTGTTGTCGGGTGCGCGGTGGTGCTGGCGCTGCTGTCGGTGCTGGCGTACACCGGTTTCCGGATCGCGCGCCGGGTCAACGATCCGTTCCGCCGGCTCGCCGCTACGGCGATCACCACCTGGCTGGTCGCCCAGGCCGTGATCAACATGGGGGGCGTGGTCGGGCTGCTGCCCATCACCGGCCTGCCGCTGCCGTTCATCTCCGCAGGTGGCAGTGCCCTTGTCGTGACGCTGGCGGCGATCGGCATGCTGGCGTCGTTCGCCCGGGCGGAGCCGGAGGCGGCGCGAGCCCTGAACGCCCGTCCGACCCCGCGATGGGTACGACTAGTGTGGGCCCCGCTGCCGCCGCTCCCCCCGCCGCGGCGGCCGGCGAAGCCGCGCCCGCCCGCTCAGAAGAAGCCGGGAACCCGGGCATCCGCGGGCGGGGGAAAGAGCCGTCTCTAGCCCGTCTCAGGTGTCGGGCGGAGCGGTCGGAAGAGGAAGGAGACGGTGATGGGTCCGCTGCGGTCCGTCGTGCTCGCCGGAGGAGGCACCGGCGGTCACATCTACCCGCTGCTCGCCTTCGCCGACGCTCTGCGGCGCCACTTCCCCCAGATTCGGATCACGACGCTGGGCAGCCCCAAGGGCATGGAGAACCAGCTCATCCCGGCGGCCGGTTACGACCTGCGGGTCATTCCGGCGTTCCAGCTGCCCCGGTCGCTGAACCTGGATCTGCTGCGCACGCCGGACCGGATGTACCGGTCGGCGGCCGCGGCCGGTGAGATCATCGACGAGGTGCAGGCCGAGGTCGTGGTCGGGTTCGGTGGGTACGTGTCGGTGCCCGCCTATCTGGCGGCGTGGCGGCGCGAGATGCCGATCGTGATCCACGAGGTCAACGTGCCGCCGGGCGTCGCGAACCGGATGGGCATGAAGTTCACCAAGCGGATCGCCGTGGGCTTCCCGCACCAGTTGGAGCAGGCCGAGTCGCTGCGTAACGCGCGACTGGTGGGCGTACCGCTGCGGACCGGGATCACCCACATGGACCGGCCCGCGCTGCGGCCGCAGGCGCTCTACCACTTCGGGTTGCGCCCGGACCTGCCGGTGCTCTTCGTGTCCGGCGGTTCGTCCGGCGCCCGTACGATCAACCTGGCTGTCGCCGCGGCGGCGAAGCGACTGGCCCACGCCGGCATCCAGGTCCTGCACGTCCAGGGCGGGCGCAACGACCCGTTCGAGGTGCCGAAGGACCTGCCGGTGCCCTATGTCGTCGTGCCCTACCTGTCGGACATGCAACTTGGTTACGCTGCCGCCGACCTGATGCTCTGCCGGGGCGGTGCGATCACGGTCGCCGAGACCACGGCGCTGGGCATGCCCGCGGTGTATGTGCCGTACCCGTTCAGCAACCAGGAGCAGCGCCGCAACGCGCTGCCGGTGGTGGAGTCGGGCGGCGGCCTGCTCGTCGACAACAGCGAGCTGACCCCCGACTGGATCGAACGCAACATCATCCCGCTGGCGCGGGACCGGCAGCGGCTGGCCGCGATGGGCGCCTCGGCAGCCCGATACGGCCGCCGCGACGGTGACGAGGCGCTGCTGCGCTTCGTTCTGGAAGCGGTGGGCTGATGTCTGAACGCGGTGGGCCGACGCGTGGGCGTGGTGGGCTGATGTACGGACGCGGTGGGCCGACGCGTGGGCGTGGTGGGCTGATGTACGGACGCGGTGGGCTGATGTCGGGACGCGGTGAGCTGATGCTTTTTCTCGAGGGAGTGGATCTGTGAACACGGCGGAGCTGACGCCGGCCGGCGAGACGACCGCCGAGGACCTGGGCAGCGTGCACCTGATCGGGATCGGCGGTGTCGGCATGGCCGGCCTGGCCCGGCTCCTGCTGACCCGGGGCGTCCCGGTCTCCGGCAGTGAGCTGCGGGAGTGGCCCGCCCTGGCGGCGCTGCGGGCGCTCGGCGGCACCGTCCACATGGCGCACGTGCCGGAGAACCTGGACGGCGTCGACACCGTCGTCTACTCCACCGCGATCCCGAAGGACCACGTGGAGATGGTGGAGGCGCGCCGCCGCGGGCTGCGGGTGCTGCACCGCTCGGAGGCGCTCGCCGCCGCCATGACCAACCGGCAGACGATCGCGGTGGCCGGCACCCACGGCAAGACCACCACCACGTCGATCATGACGGTGATCCTGCAGCACGCGGGTCAGGACCCGTCGTTCGTGATCGGCGGCGAGATGTCGGCGGCCGGGTCCAACGGGCACCACGGCACCGGGCCGCATTTCGTGGCGGAGGCCGACGAGCACGACCGCTCGTTCCTGATCTACCGGCCGCACGTCGCGATCATCACCAACATCGAGGGCGACCACCTCAACAACTGGGGTGATCTGGAGACGCTGAAGGCGGGCTTCCTGGAGTTCGGGTCGCTTGCCGACGGGTTCGTGGTGACCTGCGCCGACGGTCCGGGCACCGACGAGCTGATCGCCGGGCTGCGTGCGGCGGGCAAGACCGTTTACACGTACGGCGAGTCGGCCGACTCGGATCTGCGGATCAGTGACATCGTCACCACTGTGAGCGGCGTGCGCTACCAGGCGGAGCTGAAGGGCAAGCCGCTCGGTGAGATCAAGCTGGCGCTGCCCGGCAAGCACATGGGGCTGAACAGCGCCGCGACCGTGCTGACCGCGCTCAAGCTGGGACTCCCGCTGGACAAGGTGGTCGAGGCCCTCGCGTCGTTCCCGGGGGTGCGCCGCCGGTTCGAGCGCAAGGGCATCGCCGCGGGGGTGCGGGTCTACGACGAGTACGCCTACCACCCGACCTCCGTCAAGGTCGCGCTGCGGACCCTGCGTGACGTTGCCGGTGACGGGCGGCTGCTCGTGGTGTTCCAGCCGTACCGGGTGTACCGCACGCGTGACCTGGAGGCCGAGCTCGCCGACGGGCTGGCGGTCGCCGACGAGGTGATCTGCATGGAGGTGTTCGGGCCGGGTGAGACCCGTGGCCCGGGCGAGGGCGGCCGGTCCCTGACGGCGGCGATCGACCTGCCCGCCGAGCACAAGGTGTTCGTGCCGGACTGGGAGGACGTGCCGGCCGAGGTGGTCCGGCGCAGCCGTCCCGGCGACGTGGTGGTGACCATGGGCGCTCCGCCGATCTCGCTGATGGGCGACGAGTTGCTGGGCGCGCTCGCCGAGGACGACCAGCACCCGGACCTGGCGAGGTAGAGCCGGTGGCGGGCGGGGGCACGCGCAACTGGCGGCTGGTGCGGGCCGACACGGACGCCGTACCGCCGTCGGCCCGGCGTTTCATGGCCCGGGCCCGGCAGCGCCGGCTGCGTGCCGCGCTGCCGTGGCTGGTGGCGGCCGGTGGGCTGCTGGTCGCCGGTGGCCTGGTCTGGCTGGTCTACGGCACCGCGGTGCTGGGTGTGCGCCAGGTCGACGTGGTCGGCGCCGAGCTGCTCAGCCCGGAACAGGTGCGCGAGGCGGCCGCTGTCCCCGCGCTGCGCCCGCTGGCCCGGGTGGATCTGGACGAGGTGAGCGCACGGGTGCGCGGGCTGGCACCGGTGGACCGGGTGGTGGTCAGCCGGAGCTGGCCGTCGACGCTCGTCGTCGAGGTGGTGGAGCGGACCCCGGTGGCCGCGGTGCCGGTGCGCGAGAAGTTCGAGCTGATCGACGACGAGGGTGTGCCGTTCCGGGTGGTGGCGAAGCAGCCGCGGAGCCTGCCGCTGGCCCGGGTCGCCACACCGGCGCCGGGCGACGAGAACACCGGTTCGGCGCTGACCGTGCTGAACGCTCTGAGCGACGAGCTGCGCGAGCAGCTGGTGGCGGTGACGGTGCTCTCGCCGGTGGAGATCCGGCTGGAGCTGCGCAAGGGACGCGTCGTGGTCTGGGGCGACGACACCCAGAGCCCGCAGAAGAGCAAGGTGGCCACCGCCCTGCTGTCACAGAAGGGCGAGGAGATCGACGTCAGTGCACCGTCCGTGGTGACCATTCGGTGATATTCGGGTCAACCGGACGATATGTCGCAAACGGAATTTAACGATCGAGGTTACGGGTCAGTCGGATACTCGCCACGTAAGCGGACGCGACACGCCGCCCCGGGTCTTTGGCTGCGGGCGCATGTCCGCATACGTTGCGTCGAGAGGTTCGAGTGGTTGACATAACTCTGAACCTCTAGTAGAGGGTGAGGGTTTCCTCGCCCTCCCTTGTACGGCAGCGGATGTCGAAGTGCGGTCTGCGGATCGCAGGGGCCGTCGACGTCCGCCAACCCTGGAAGGGAAGGCTGAGCCCGATGACACCTCCGCACAACTATCTTGCGGTCATCAAGGTCGTCGGCATCGGTGGTGGCGGCGTGAACGCCGTGAACCGCATGATCGAAGTTGGGCTCAAGGGCGTCGAGTTCATCGCGATCAACACCGATGCCCAGGCGCTTCTGATGAGCGATGCCGACGTCAAGCTCGACGTCGGCCGGGAACTGACCCGTGGACTGGGCGCCGGCGCCCAGCCCGAGGTCGGCAAGAACGCCGCCGAGGACCACCGCGACGAGATCGAAGAGGTGCTCAAGGGCGCCGACATGGTCTTCGTGACGTGCGGCGAGGGTGGCGGCACCGGCACCGGTGGCGCTCCCGTGGTGGCCAACATCGCCCGTAAGCTCGGCGCGCTCACCATCGGTGTGGTGACCCGGCCGTTCTCGTTCGAGGGCAAGCGGCGTCAGGTGCAGGCCGAGGCCGGCATCGACGAGCTGCGCAACCAGTGCGACACGCTCATCGTCATCCCGAACGACCGGCTGCTGGCTCTCGGCGACCGCGGCATCAGCATGATGGACGCGTTCCGCCAGGCCGACCAGGTGCTGCTCTCCGGTGTGCAGGGCATCACCGACCTGATCACCACGCCGGGTCTGATCAACCTCGACTTCGCCGACGTGAAGAGCGTGATGAGCGGCGCGGGCAGTGCGCTCATGGGCATCGGCAGCGCCCGCGGTGACAACCGCGCGGTCGAGGCGGCCGAGAAGGCGATCTCCAGCCCGCTGCTGGAGCAGAGCATGGACGGCGCTCGCGGCGTGCTGCTCTCCATCGCCGGCGGCTCGGACCTCGGGCTGTTCGAGATCAACGACGCGGCGCAGCTGGTGACCGATGCGGCCCACCCGGACGCCAACATCATCTTCGGTGCCGTGATCGACGACGCGCTCGGTGACGAGGTGCGGGTGACAGTGATCGCGGCGGGCTTCGACGGGGGTACGCCCTCCTACAAGCCGGCCGAGCCGGTGCGCAAGGTGCCGCAGCCGGCCACGGGTGGCACCACGTCGCCGGTCGCCCCGGCGGTCCCGGTGACCACGGCGACGCCCGCCACCACGCCACCGCCGCGGAGCCGGATGCTCTTCGACGACGTGGACGTTCCGGACTTCCTCAAGAACGGCTCCTGACGCGCTCTCCCGTACCCCCAGAAGGTTTTGATCTTGATCGACCCCGGACGGCGCGCCCAGCTCGCCGCCTCGCTGGAACAGGTGCGGGAGCGCATCAGCAGTGCTTGCGCGGCGGCCGGGCGGCCGCCGCAGAGCGTCACCCTGACCGCGGTGACCAAGACCTACCCGGCGAGTGACGTCCTGTTGCTCGCCGGGCTCGGCGTCACCGACGTCGGTGAGAACAAGGACCAGGAGGCGGCCGCCAAGGCTGCCGAGGTGCGCGCGGCGGGTGCGCGGTTGCGCTGGCACTTCGTGGGCCAGCTGCAGCGCAACAAGGTCAGATCAGTTGCGGGGTACGCCGACGTGGTCGAATCGGTCGACTCGGAACGCCTGGTCACGGCACTGGCCCGCGTGGCCGCCGATCGTGCCGTCCCGCTCGAGGTGCTGATCCAGATCAGCGTCGACGGTGACCCGGCCCGCGGCGGCGTGGTTGAAGATGATCTTTGGCGGGTATCCGACGCAGTGACCTCATCGGACAGTCTTCGGCTCGGCGGCGTGATGGCCGTCGCTCCGCGCGGCTGGTCGCCGGATCGCGCGTTCGCGCAGCTCGCAGTCCTGGCAGGGCGAATGAGCGAGCGTTACCCCGGTGCGACGACGATCTCCGCGGGCATGAGCGGGGACCTGGAAGCGGCCGTCCGGCACGGGGCGACACACGTACGGATCGGTACATCTTTACTCGGGATGCGAAACTCGCTGCGGTAGCCTTGCGGCGGGCAGCAAACTACACAGGTGTTGTTTTACGCGACGTGTTCCCCGCGGGTGCTCGGCGCGTCGACGACGCGGCGTCGCAGCGGGTCGGTGGTCCGAATCGGACCTGGTTTCCGGCTCGCAGAGGGGGAGCGCGGCACGCCGGAGGGGGCGCGGGCCGCAACAGCGGATGGAGAGGTGGGGGGCATGGACTCATCCCAGGGAGGGGCGGTATGAGCGGCGCGATGCGTAAGGCGGGCGTCTGGCTCGGCCTCGTCGAGGAGGACGACGACCGCGGGTACGAGGACCGCGGTTACCGGGAGAGCTCCTACCGTGGCCGGGACCGCGACCGTGATCGTGACCGGGATCGCGACCGTGACCGGGATCGCGACCGCTACTCCAGCAGCCGGTACGCGGACGAGTTCGCCGACGAGGACGAGGTCGAGGTCGAGGAGCGCCCCGTACCGCGAGCCCGCCCGGAGCGGTCCGAGCGCCGGCTCGGCGAGCGGATCTCGTCGGTCCGCGACGACCTGGACCGGGAGGAGAGCGACCACCTCGATCGGGCGAGCGTGCGCTCCATCACCCGGCCGTCGGCCGCGCCCGACCAGTCCGGCTCGCTGACGTACGGCACCAGGGAGAACCTCGCGCTGAAGCCGCAGCCCGCGGTGCACCAGCAGCCGGTGCACCAGCGCCAGGTCGAGGAGGAGCAGCGGTACCAGATCACCACGCTGCACCCGACGACCTACCGCGAGGCGCGCACCATCGGTGAGCACTTCCGCGACGGCGTTCCGGTCATCATCAATCTCACCGAGATGGATGAGTCGGATGCCCGCCGTCTGGTCGACTTCGCTGCCGGGCTGGCTTTCGGTCTGCGCGGTACGATCGAGCGCGTGACCAACCGGGTATTCCTGCTCTCACCGGCAAACGTCCAGGTCACCGCAGAGGACAAAGCCAAGATCGCTGAGGGCGGCTTCTTCACCCAGAGCTGATTGACCCGAACGAGGGATCCGCCTGACGTGCTGTCGATCGTGTTCCAGATTCTCTATGTGTTGCTGTACCTCTTCTTCGTCGTGCTGCTGGCCAGGTTCGTGCTGGGTGCGGTGCTCCAGTACGGACGGCGCTGGCAGCCGAGCCGGGGTGCTTCCGCCGGACTCGAATCGGTGTGGAGCGTCACGGATCCACCCCTCAAGGCGTTGAGGCGTGTGATCCCACCGCTGCGCATTGGTAACGTGAGTTTGGACCTGGCTTCCATCGTGCTGCTGGTTATCCTGTTCGTGCTCATGAACTTCGTGCTAACCCCGCTGATTCGTACTTACAGCTAGACAGCAGCCCCGCCCCAACCGCGGCCGCGACTGACCCGAGGAGTTTCGATGCCGCTGACCCCGGCCGACGTGCACAACGTCGCCTTCAAGAAGCCCCCGATCGGCAAACGGGGGTATGACGAGGAGGAGGTCGACGCCTTCCTGGACGAGGTGGAGCGCGAGCTCGCCCGTCTGATCGAGGAGAACAACGAGCTGCGTGCCCAGGTGGAGCGCGGCGGTCGGGGTGGCGCACCAGCCGGCCCGGGTGCCGATCCCCGCATGGCTGCCGAGCTCAACGACCTCAAAGCGCAGCTCGACCGGGTGCAGCGGGACAAGTCGGCGGCCGAGCAGGCCGCCCGGCAGATGCAGGCCGAGCTCGAGCAGGTCCGCGCCCAGGGCCCCGGCCCCGGTGCCGGCCCGACCGGTGCGGACGGCGAGCAGCAGGCTCTGCGCGTGCTGATGATGGCCCAGCGCACCGCCGACGACCACGTGTCGGATGCCCGCCGCGAGGCCGACAAGCTCCTGGCCGACGCCCGTTCGAAGGCGGAGGAGGTCACCCGCGAGGCGCGGGCCAAGGCCGACGCCCTCGAGCGCGACGCGCGCCAGCGGCACCAGGAGGCCATGGGCGGCCTGGACGCCAAGCGGACCGCGCTCCAGAAGCACATCGAGGAGCTGAAGCAGTTCGAGCGGGAGTACCGCACTCGGCTCAAGGCGTACCTCGAGAGCCAGCTGCGTGACCTGGACGGTCGTGGCCAGGGTCTGGAGGCCGAGATGGCCCGGGCCGACGCCAACCGTTCGGTGGGTGGTTCCGGTGGTCTCGCCGCGGCCGGCCTTGCCGGGTCGTACGGCGGCAGCCGTGCCAACTCCATCGAATCGGGTCGCTGACCGCAGCCCCGCACCGCGACGAGGATGAGCCATGATCGTTGCTAGTTTCCTGCTCATCCCCGTCGCGGTGCTGTTTCTCGCACTGGGTCTGATCAACGGCTCCAGCAGCCTGCTCATAGCTTCGATCGTGGTCAGCCTGCTGGCCGCGGTCGCCCTGGTGATCGGCGCTCGGCAGGCCGCCGCCGCCCGCCGCGACGTGGTCATCGACCCCGCCGGGCCGGCGCCCGAGCCCGCCGGACGGGCCGGCCCGATGCCCGAGCCCGCCGATCCGATGTACGAGCCCGCCGATCCGATGTACGAGCCCGCCGGTCCGATGCCGCAGTCGGCCGGGCGCTCCGCCCCGGAGGCGCCCGTTCGCGGTGACCGCCCCGAGCCCTTCGCGGACGATTCTGCCTCCGCCGTGCCGGGGTTCGCAGGCGATTCGGTGAGGTATGACGACGATCCCGGTCTCGCCGATCAGGTGGGTGCCGCGCACGCTCCGCCGGCCGCGGAACGGTCCCCGGCGGACGCCTACGGGGATGTGGACGAGGCCCGCGCGGCCGGTGCGCGGGACACGGCGGCCCATTTGGGTGACGAGCGGGAGCCGGTCGTGCCCGGTGCCGCAGACTACGCCCAAACTGACTCGGCACCTCATTCCGGCCAATCCGCTCCGGGCCAATCTGCTCCGGGCCCATCTGCTCCGGGCCAATCCGCTCCGGGCCCATCTGCTTCCGGCCAATCCGATTCCGGTGAGACCTCCGGGGATTACCGGCAGGCGTCGTCCACGATCGACGCGGCCCGCAGCGCCGGTGGCGAGGACCACCGCTGGCGCCGGCCCGCGGAGCCGTCGCCCGATGCTCCCGACGAGTTCGCCGAGCCGGACGACGACGATCCCGACGACGAGCCGCTGCCGCAGTCGGTCCGGCCCGCCGACGCGGTGCTGATCGCCCGGCTGGATCTCGAGGTGCTGGTGGTCGACGGGCGGCCGCGCTACCACCTGGCGGACTGCCCGCATCTGGTCGGCCGCCTGACCGAGCCGCTGCCGGCGAACGAGGCCGTCGAACTCGGCTTCAGCCCGTGCGGGTTGTGCCGTCCGGTGGACCGGCTGGTCGCCACCGTGGCGCATCGCTGATCGTGGCCGATCGGCGTTCCACTGCCGGTGACTCGGTTCCGGGTCCGGCGGCGTGACAAGTTGTCGGCGAACTTCACGTTCCGTATCCTTGCCACCCACAGGAGGGCGCGGCGGACTTTCAGCCGCGCCATTTGCGCAGCTGGGGGAAGATCTACGGCGGCGACCGTCCCACCGGGGTGAGCGGCACCGCGCGCCGCCGGACGGACACGGGGATTTGAGACAAGAGGGACAGCGGTAACGGCTCGCACCGGCCCTGCTCCCTCCCGACCGCTGATCGCCGCGCACGAGCGCGGCCGAGGGAGCGACGATGGCGAAGGCATCCGACACCCGGACCGGCACGACCGGCGGCTCGGCCGTCAGGCGCGACCGCAGCGACGCGGAGACCGAGGCGATCCACCGGGCTCTGGTCGCGCGGCTCGACGAACTTCAGTCCGAGTACGATCAATCGCTCAGCGAGATCACCGAGTTGCAGCGCGAGCGGTTCGCCGACTCGGCCGGGGACGACCAGGCCGACACCGGCACCAAGACGTTCGAGCGGGAGCAGGAGATCACGCTGGCCAACAACCTGCTCGAGCGGATCACACAGGTGGAACGCGCCATCGATCGGCTCGGGGCGGGCAACTACGGTTGGTGTGAGCGGTGCGGCAACCAGATTCCGGTCGAGCGACTGGCCGCGTTCCCGTCCGCGACGCTCTGTGTCTCTTGTAAGCAGTTGGAGGAACGACGCTGAACGCCGACGAGCCAGCGCCCGTGGAGCATGCTCCCCGGTTCGCGCCCCGTGCCGTGGTCGTGCTGGCCGCAACCGCGGTGATCGCCGTGGCGGTCGACCAGTGGACCAAGCACCTCTCCACGGAAAACCTGGAACCGGGTGAACCGGTCCGCATCCTCGGCGGGCTGATCCACCTGTCCCTGCTGCGCAACAGCGGGGCGGCGTTCAGCTTCGGTAGTTCGTACACCTGGGTCTTTCCGCTCATCACCCTGGTGGTGGTCGGCTGGATCGGGTGGATGGCCACCCGCCTGCGCTCGCTGCCCTGGGGGCTCGCGCTCGGCCTGGTGCTGGGCGGCGCGCTCGGCAACCTGATCGACCGGCTGTTCCGGGCGCCCGGCTTCCTGCACGGCCACGTGGTCGACATGATCAGCGTGTTCGGGCCGTACGGGGAGTATTTCGCGGTCTTCAACGTCGCCGACAGCTGCCTGAGCGTGGGTGTCGTGCTCGCGGTGCTGCTGGAGCTGACCGGGCGGCAGCGCGACGGCAGCCGCCTGCAGACCAAGAAGACCAAGCCGCAGCCGGCCGCCGGTAAGACCGAGGAGACAGCATGAGCGGGCAGAGATCCCTTCCGGTGCCGGACGGCCTCGACGGGATGCGGCTCGACCAGGCCGTGTCCCGCCTCTTCGGGCTGTCCCGGACCGCTGCCGCGACCCTCGTCGAGGCCGGTGACGCGCTGGTGGACGGCATACCGCGGCCCAAATCGGACAAGGTCTCCGCGGGCTCCTGGCTCGAGGTCACCCTGCCCGCACCGGTGTCGGCCCCGGTCCTCGTCGCGGAGCCGGTGCACGGCCTCGGCATCGTCTACAGCGACGACGACATCGTGGTGGTGGACAAGCCGGTCGGTGTCGCCGCGCACCCGAGCCCCGGCTGGACCGGCCCGACCGTCGTCGGTGGCCTGGCCGCGATGGGGCAGAACGTCGCCACCGGCGGCGCCGCCGAGCGGCAGGGCGTTGTGCACCGCCTCGACGTCGGCACCACCGGGCTCATGGTGGTGGCCAAGAGCGAGGTGGCCTACAGCGCGCTGAAGCGGGCGTTCAAGGAGCGCGAGGTCGAGAAGCGCTATCACGCAGTGGTCCAGGGGCACCTGGACCCGCTGCGCGGCACCATCGACGCGCCGATCGACAGGCACCCGACGGCCGACTACCGGTTCGCCGTCATGTCGGGCGGCAAGCCCAGCGTGACCCACTACGACACCCTCGAGGCGTTCCGCTCGGCGAGCCTGGTCGACGTGCGCCTGGAGACCGGGCGGACGCATCAGATCCGGGTGCACTTCTCGGCGATGCGGCACCCCTGCGCCGGCGACCTGACCTACGGCGCCGACCCCACCCTGGCGACCAGGCTCAAGCTGGAGCGCCAGTGGCTGCACGCCCGGGAACTCGCCTTCGTACACCCCCGGACGCACGATGAGGTTCGGTTCGTCAGCGACTACCCTGACGACCTGAAATACGCGCTGGACGTCCTGGAGGACGCCGGCTGACCGTCATGTGAATGGGTTGCCTGTGTTCTCCGCAGCGGAAAGGCGTAGCTCGCTCCGGTTGCAGATCATGACCGGAGTGGCGGTGGCGGCTACCGTCACCCTGGTGCTCGCCGTCGTCTGGGTGGACCGGGAGCTGCCGTCGGGGGAGGACCCCGGCGAGGTGGTCCGGGTCGGCGTGGTCGAGGGCCAGTCGGTCACCGGCTATCTGGAGAACTCGCGGCACGAGATGGCCGGGCTCACCGACCCCTCGGCGCCGGTGTCCGGCGAGACGTGGGCGCTGGTCAGCCTCCGGGCGTACGCGACGCCGGGCCGACTGGGTGTGCTGCTGTCCGACGCCGCGGTGGCGCAGGTCTACGCGCGGGTGCCGCTGGTGGACGCGCGGACCCAGGTGACCCGGATCCCGGTCTACGAGATGCCCGGCGACGTGAGTTCGGGGATGCTCGACGTCGCCCTCGCCCGGGATCAGGAGCAGGCGGAATACCTGAGGCTGAGCCGGGCGCTGGAGGGCTCCGGGCGTAACGAGGTGCGGCTGCGGGCGACGTATGAGGCGGCCGCTCGTACCGCGGCGCGGGAGGCGGCCGCTTTCCGGGCCGGGTGTGAGTGCGTCTTCGCCGCTGTGGTCCGGGCGACCCCGGAGGTGCTCGACCGGCTGGTGCGCCGGCATGGGGTGCGCTCGGTGGATCCGGCGCCGGAGGTGCGGCGCCTTGATCGTACGGAGTTCCGGCCCCCGCTGCCGGAGGAGGACGGGACCGTCCGGGCTGACCCTTCGGGGACTCCTGTGCCATCCACTGTGACGCCGGTTGCGATCGGGACGCCGTCGCCTATACCGTCGTCGATCGGTATCCATGTGACATCAACCTCACCCCAGTTTTCGGGCGCGAAGTCGTCCCCGGCCGTATTGCCTTCCGAGGAACCGCTTGCCGTACCCTCAGCACCGGACGCGAGTCCTGCTCGCGAAGGGTTCGGTGTGTCTTCAGAAGCATCCAGTGACGCATCCGGCCGTTAAGTTCTGCGTCTGCGAAACGTTCGGGTGGATGCACGTGCACGACCAGCGTGCCGCTATGTGATCAAGAACGACCGGAGGATGGGCGCTCGGTCGGTGGCCCGAATAGGGTTCTCATCCGTAGCCTGTCAGGGGCGAGGACGACGTCCTCGCCCGAACCTTGCCGGGCGACAACCGACGCCGAGTTCGTTCATCGGGTAGGCGCAGAAGGGACGAGCCGTGGACGGGACCGAGACCGGCTGGGGCCGGCCTGCGGAACCAGCCCCGCGCTGGCGGGCGCTGCTCGACCGTGCCCGGCATGGGAACCGCAGCGAGGAGCCGGAGGAGACCCCTCCGCAGCAACAGCAGAGGGACCAGCAACAACCGACCCGTGGATCGGCCTCTGTCGAGCGCCGCCCGTTCAACCCGCTGGACCCGCGATCGGCCCAGCAGGCCGCGGCGGAGCGCCGCGCGACCGAACGTCCCGCCGAGGCGCCGGCCGAGCGCGCGATGCCGCAGCGGCCGATCAACCCGCTCGACCCGCGCTGGCAGTCGCGCCGCGAGGCCGAGCAGCCGAACAGCTTCTTCGAACCGGGCGCGCGCGGTGCACCAGCACCCGGGCAGGCACCGGCGCAACCACCCGCTCCCGCACAGCCGCCCGCCCGAGACTACGGAGCGGGCGCGGGCTATGCCGCCCCGGCGCGTGAGTATCCGCCGAACGGGTACGCGCCCGGCAGCGGTTACCCGCAGCAGCCGAACGGTTATGCGCCGCCGGCCGCCAACGGTTATGCCGCCGGTGCCACCGCGTACCCGCCGGCTCCCGCCGCACCGGCCTATCCGCCGGCACCCGCCGTTCCGGCCGCGCCCCGCCTGCCCGCGATGCCGCCGGTCGCCCAGCCCGTGCAGCCGGTGACGCCCGTGCCGCCCGCGTCGGCGGCGTCGGTCTCCCCGTCCACCACGGGTGCCCGGATCGAGTGGCGGCAGAGCCGCAGCGACGACGGGATGGACCGCGCTGTCTCGGTGATGCGCCGCAAGCTCGGCAAGCCGCGGGTGCTGGCGTTCGCCAACCCCAAGGGCGGCGTGCACAAGACGACAGCCACCGTGCTCGCCGCGGCCACCATCGGCAGCGTGCGCGGCCGTGGCGTGCTCGCCTGGGACGACAACGAGCTGCGTGGCACCCTCGGCCTGCGGGCCGGGAGCGCGAGGCACGCGCGGACCATAAAACATCTCCTCGTCGACCTGATGCGGATCGAGAACCTGCACGGCGACGCGCTGCTCCAGGAGCTCGACGCCTACCTGCGGCACGCCTCCGACGGGTCCTACGACGTGCTCGCCGGTGAGGAGAACCCGCGGTTCGCCCAGCGGCTCGACCAGGGCACTGTCCAGCGGGTGATGGACCTGCTCCGGCGTACGCATGATGTGATCTGCGTCGACACCGGCAACAACGTGGAGAGCGTGAACTGGCAGACGGTCATGCGGACGGCCGACCAGCTGGTGATCACCACGGTGCCGCGCGAGGACGCCGCCTTCACCGCCGACTGGATGCTCGACGTGCTCGAGGAGAGCGGGATGGGCGAGATGGTGTCCAACGCCGTGACGCTGATCTCCTGCCCGTCGCCGGGTCACCTGCCGCTGCTCGAGGACTTCAAGAAGCACTTCGCCACACGGACGCGGGCCGTCGCCGTGGTCCCCTACGACCCGGCGCTCGAGGTCGGCTCGTCGATCGAGTACGCGGACCTGCAGAACGAGACACGCCAGGCGTGGCTGCGCGCGGCGTCGACGATGCTGGAGCCCTTCGCGGAGTAGGTTTTCGTCGTACGTCCGGGCTACGCTCTCGGCGCCGTCAACGGAAAAAGGGGGTTCCGGGTGTCTGACTCGTTCGTGCACCTACATGTGCACACCGAGTATTCGATGCTCGACGGGGCGGCCCGGATCAAGGAACTTCTGGCGGAGGCGAAACGGCTGGGCATGCCGGCCGCCGCCATCACCGACCACGGCAACATGCACGGCGCGTTCGACTTCTACACGCAGGCCAAGGCCGCGGGCGTGATCCCGGTGATCGGCGTCGAGGCCTATGTGGCGCCCGAGTCGCGGCTCACCAAGAGCCGGATCAAGTGGGGCCGTCCGGAGCAGAAGAGCGACGACATCTCCGGTAACGGTGCGTATACGCACATGACGATGTGGGCGCGCAACGCGGTCGGGCTGAAGAACCTGTTCCGGCTCAACTCGCGCGGCTCCATCGAGGGCCAGCTCGGTAAGTACCCGCGGATGGACTTCGACATCATCGCGGAGCACGCCGAGGGCATCATGGGCACCACCGGCTGCCCGTCCGGCGCCGTGCAGACCCGGCTGCGGCTCGGCCAGTTCGACGAGGCGCTCAAGTCCGCGGCGAAATATCAGGAAGCGCTCGGCAAGGACAACTACTTCCTCGAGATCATGGACCACGGCCTCTCCATCGAGAAGCGGGTCCGCGACGGCCTCCTGGAGATCGGCAAGAAGCTCGGCATCCCGCCGCTGGTCACCAACGACTCCCACTACGTGCACGAGGCTCAGTCCGAGGCGCACGACGTGCTGCTCTGCGTGCAGACCGGCAGCAACGTCGCCGACCCGAACAGGTTCCGCTTCGACGGCTCCGGATATTTCGTGAAGTCGGCCGACCAGATGCGCGCGGTGGACTCGTCCGAGGCGTGGCAGGACGGCTGCCGCAACACCCTGCTGGTGGCCGAGAGGGTGGACACCGAGGGGATGTTCACCTTCAAGAACCTGATGCCCCGCTTCCCGATCCCGGACGGTTACTCCGAGGAGGAGTATTTCCGGCACGTCGCGTTCGAGGGTCTGCGCAAGCGCTTCCCCGACGGCATCCCCGAGACGCACGTCAAGCAGGCGGAATATGAGCTGGGCGTCATCATCCAGATGGGCTTCCCGGCGTACTTCCTGGTGGTCGCCGACTTCATCCAGTGGGCGAAGAACAACGGCATCGCGGTCGGGCCGGGCCGCGGCTCGGCCGCCGGTTCGCTCGTGGCGTACGCGATGGGTATCACCGACCTCGACCCGCTGCCGCACGGCCTGATCTTCGAGCGGTTCCTCAACCCCGAGCGTGTCTCGATGCCCGATGTCGACATCGACTTCGACGAGCGCCGGCGCGGTGAGGTCATCCGTTATGTGACGGAGAAGTGGGGCGACGACAAGGTCGCTCAGATCGCCACCTTCGGCACGATCAAGGCGAAGGCCGCGATCAAGGACTCGGCCCGGGTGCTCGGTTACCCGTTCGCGGTCGGCGACCGGATCACCAAGGCCATGCCGCCGGACGTGATGGGCAAGGGCATCACCCTCGGTGGCATCTTCAACAAGGACGACAAGCGGTACAACGAGGCCGGTGAGATCCGCGGCCTCTACGAGACCGACCCGGACGTCAAGAAGGTGATCGACACCGCGCGCGGCATCGAGGGCCTGATCCGGCAGACGGGTGTGCACGCGGCGGGCGTCATCATGTCCGCCGAGCCGATCATCGATCACATCCCGCTCATGCGCCGGGCCACCGACGGTGTGATCATCACGCAGTTCGACTACCCGACCTGCGAGACGCTCGGCCTGCTGAAGATGGATTTCCTCGGCCTGCGAAACCTGACGATCCTCGACGACGCGGTCAAGAACATCGAGCTCAACCACGGCAAGGGCATGGACCTGCTGGCCCTGCCGCTGGACGACAAAGCGGCGTACGAGCTGCTGGCCCGCGGCGACACGCTAGGCGTCTTCCAGCTCGACGGTGGCCCGATGCGCTCGCTGCTGCGGCTGATGAAGCCGGACAACTTCGAGGACATCTCCGCGGTCCTGGCGCTCTACCGCCCCGGCCCGATGGGCGTCGACTCGCACACCAACTATGCGCTGCGCAAGAACGGCCTCCAGGAGATCACTTCGATCCACCCCGGCCTGGGTGACTCGCTCAAGGAGATCCTCGAACCGACGTACGGCCTGATCGTCTACCAGGAGCAGGTGCAGCGCGCCGCCCAGATCCTCGCCGGTTACACGCTCGGCCAGGCCGACCTGCTGCGCCGCGCCATGGGTAAGAAGAAGAAGGAGATCCTCGACAAGGAGTTCATCCCGTTCCGGGACGGCTGCCGGGCCAACGGATATCCCGACGACGCCATCCAGGCGGTGTGGGACGTCCTGGTGCCGTTCGCCGGCTACGCCTTCAACAAGGCACACTCCGCGGCGTACGGGCTGGTCTCCTACTGGACGGCGTATCTCAAAGCGCACTACCCCGCCGAGTACATGGCCGGTCTGCTCACCAGCGTCGGTGACGACAAGGACAAGATGGCCGTCTACCTGGCCGAGTGTCGCCGGATGGGCATCCAGGTGCTGCCGCCCGACGTGAACCAGTCCGCCGGCCCGTTCACCCCGGTCGGCAAGAACATCCGCTTCGGCCTCGGCGCGGTCCGCAACGTCGGCGGCAACGTCGTGGAGGCGGTCGTCCGCTGCCGGAAAGAAAAAGGCGACTATGCGGACTTCTACGACTTCCTGTCGAAGGTGGACGCGGTGGCCTGCAACAAGCGGACCATCGAATCGCTGATCAAGGCGGGCGCGTTCGACTCGATGCGGCACAGCCGTAAGGGCCTGCTGGCCGTGCACGCCGAGGCGATCGACGCGTACGCGGACGTCAAGCGCAACGAGGCGGCGGGCCAGTTCGACCTGTTCGGTGCGTTCGGCGACACCGTCGGCGGTTCGTCGGCCACGGTCGCGATGCCGACGATCGGCGACACCGAGTGGGACAAGCGCGACAAGCTGGCCTTCGAGCGGGAGATGCTCGGCCTCTACGTCTCCGACCACCCGCTCGCCGGCCTCGAGGTGATGCTGCAGAACGCCGCGGACACCAGCATCGCCGCGCTCAACGAGGACGGCTCGGTCCCGGACGGCCAGGTCGTCACGCTCGCCGGCATCCTCACCGGAGTCCAGCGGCGGATCACCAAGCAGGGGCGCGCGTGGGCGTCGGCGACCCTGGAGGACCTGGCGGGTGGCGTCGAGGCGCTGTTCTTCCCGAACACCTACGAGCTGGTCGGGCAGTACATCGCCGAGGACGCGATCGTGGTGGTCAAGGGCCGGATCGACAGGCGTGACGACCAGGCGCGGATCATGGCGATGGACATGTCGATCCCCGACGTCACGCACAACCCGGACAGCAAACCGGTCACCCTGACCATGCCGATCACCCGGTGCACGCCGCCGCTGGTCGACGAGCTCAAGGAGATCCTGGTGAGCCATCCGGGGGACACCGAGGTGCACGTCCACCTGCAGAACGGCAGCCGGACGACGGTGATGCGCCTCGGTGGCGTCCGCGTCGCGCCGACACCGGCGCTGCGTGCCGACCTGAAAACCATCCTCGGCCCTTCGGCCGTGGCCTGAGCGCCGCGGCGGATCTGGAAGGATCGTAGGGTGCACCCCAGTCACGAGCCGGCCGGGCCGTCCTACCTGCCTGATCCGCTGCCCGGCGACGCCGCGCCCGCACCGGGCCGGGACCAGCCGTGGCGGCTCGAGGGCGAGCGCCGCCCGTGGCGCCGGACCCTGGTGGTCACCGCCGGCGTTCTGGCGGTGATCAGCGCGCTCGGTGTGCCCTTCGGGCTGCTCTGGGCGTGGCTCGCCCCGGGCGTACCGGTGATCGACATCGGCGACAGCGGTGTGGTGGTCAACGACCCCTCGCCCGAGCAGTACATCGCTGCCGACGGCTGGTTCACCCTGCTCGGCCTCGCCTTCGGGGTGCTGGCGGCGGTCGCGGCCTGGCTGGTGCTGCGCCGCGATCGGGGCCCGTTCCTGCTGCTCGGCGTCGTGGCCGGCAGTGCCGTCGCCGGGCACTGGGTGGCTCCCGCGATCGGTGAGCTGATCGGGCGCGGCGATTACGAGCAGTGGCGTAACTCCGCGGCGCAGGGCGCCACGTACTTCGCGCCGCCCGAGGTGCACTCGCTCGGGCCGACACTGGTTCCGGCGTTCGCCGCGGCTATCGTGCTGACCCTGCTGGCCGGCTGGTCCAACGACCCGGACCTGGATCTGCCCGGTGCGCAGCCGGGCTACGGCGCCAACCATCCGGATGCCTACCCTGCCTACCCTGCCTACCCGGCCTATCCGTCCTACCCGGGGTACGACCCGGACGCGCCGGCGCCTGTGCCGCAGGGGACGCCCTATGTCGGTCCGGTCTCGCCCTACGGCGCGGGGCCGGAGCCGGATGGTGGGCGGTCCTCGGGGGAGCCGGTCGCTGGTGGTGCGTGGGCGACGGGTCCGTCAGCGGGTGGTAACGCCTATCCGGGCGGTGATGCCTCGCGGGACGATGATGAGGTCCCGGTGGCCATCGGCCATGGATATGCCGATGACGAGCAGCCCGCCGCTGACCAGGCGGCCGAGACCGCCCCGGACAAGGGCGGGTCCAGCACGGGCGGGCCTGTCGCGGGTGGGCCTGTCGCAGGTGGGCCTATCGCGGGCGGGCCTGTCGCGGGCGGGCCCATCGCGGGCGGGGCCTGGGCTACCGGGCCGACGACCGGGGGAAACGCGCGCCAGGACGAGGAGAACCCGGGCCGGAGTTGAGCCCCGCGGGAAGGCGCTAGTTGGGGCTGGCTGGGCGTGCCAGGTCGGAGAGTGGCACCGGTACGGCCCGTACCCGGGCGAGCAGGCCCGCCTCCCGGTTGAGCAGCCGCAGCTCGGCCCGCAGCCGGCTCGCGGTGTCGGGCATGGCGAGCAGGAGCTGGCGCTCCTCGACGGTCAGCTGGGCAGTGGCGGCGACCAGATGGGACAGCACGGTGGGGTCGTCCGGCACCTGGTCGAGCATCTCGCTGTTGGGGCGGAGAAGGTCGAGGTAGGTGCGGAAGGCGGTCAGCACGCGCGGCGCGAGCAGCTGGGCGATCTCGCCAGCCTCCTCTTCCTCGGGCAGCCAGCGGACCTGCGCGGTGAGGTACGGCTCGGAGCCCTGATCCACGCTGACGACGCTGAACCGCCGCCGGCCGACCGTCATGATGTCGAAGCGGCCGTCCGGCAGCTCGGTGACGTGCCGGAGTTCGGCGGTGCAGCCGACGTCGTACAGATCGGCGGCGCTCACCGCCGGGGCCGCCGGGACCGGGTCGTCGTCGCCCGGCTCGGGTGCCACCTCGCTGCCGTGCTTGAGGGTGACCACGCCGAACTCGTGCGGTGTCTCACCCGACTGCGCCACCAGCTCCCGCACGAGGGTGCGATAACGCTCCTCGAAGATGTGCAGGGGCAGCACCAGACCGGGAAAGAGCACCGTGCTCAGCGGGAAGACCGGCAGCCGATCGCTCACGCGTTCAGCCTAGTCATAGCCTGACCTTGGTCAACCCGGCGCGGCGGCGCGAGTACGCCGGGTGTCCGCCGATCATGATCGATATCACCGGGAACGGTGTCTCACGTCTCAACGCCTGGGCCCGGGAGTTGCGGTCGATAACCCGGTTCCGTGGCCGCCTAGACTGGGCGTGTGCTGAATCGGATCGACCTGCGCGGCTCCCGCCGGGACCCGCGAGGACTGCTGCCCCGTGCCCAGCTCGACGTCTCCGTGGCGGTCGAGCGGATCCGCCCGGTCGTCGAGGCGGTGCATCAGCATGGTTTCAGCGCGATCCGGGAGGCGACGGAGCGGTTCGACGGTGTCCGGCTGGAGCGCCTGCGGGTGCCGGCCGAGGCGATCGCGGCCGCCGCCGAGACGCTCGAGCCCGAGGTTCGTGCCGCGCTGCTCGAGGTGATCAAGCGGGCCCGCACGGTGCACTCCGACCAGCGGCGCACCGACGTGACCACCCAGGTGGTGGACGGCGGCACGGTCACCGAGCGGTGGATCCCGGTGCGCCGGGTCGGTCTCTACGTGCCGGGTGGCCTGGCGGTCTACCCGTCCACCGTGGTCATGAACGTGGTGCCCGCCCAGGTGGCGGGGGTCGAGGGGCTGGTCGTGGCGTCGCCGCCGCAGACCTCCAACAACGGCCTTCCGGATTCGCGGGTGCTGGCCGCCTGTGCGTTGCTCGGCGTCGACGAGGTCTACGCGGTCGGTGGTGCTCAGGCGATCGCGATGCTGGGATATGGGTCGGACGGTGCCGACGAGACCGACCGGTGCGAGCCGGTTGATGTCATCACCGGGCCGGGCAACATCTGGGTCACCGCGGCCAAGCGGCTGCTGCGCGGCACCGTCGGCATCGACGCGGAGGCCGGCCCGACCGAGATCGCCGTTCTGGCCGACGAGACCGCCGACCCGCGGCACGTCGCCGCCGACCTGGTCAGCCAGGCCGAGCACGACCCGCTCGCCGCGAGCGTCCTGGTCACCGACTCGGAGTCGCTCGCCGAGGCGGTCGAGATCGAGCTGGAGAAGCAGGTCGCGGCCACCCGGCACGAGGAGCGGGTGCGCACCGCGCTGACCGGCGACCAGTCGGGTGTCGTGCTCGTCGACGACCTGGAGCAGGGTCTCGCTGTCGTCGACGCCTATGCCGCGGAGCACCTGGAGATCCAGACGCGGAACGCGCGGGAGTGGGCCATGCGGGTCCGCAACGCCGGTGCGATCTTCGTGGGTGCCTGGGCGCCGGTGTCACTCGGTGACTACGCGGCCGGGTCGAACCACGTGCTGCCCACCGGCGGCTGTGCCCGCCACTCGTCCGGCCTGTCGGTGCAGTCGTTCCTGCGTGGCATCCACGTCGTGGAATACACCGAGGAGGCGCTGCGCGACGTCGCGGGCCACGTGGTTGCCCTGGCGAACGCGGAGGATCTGCCCGCACACGGTGATGCTGTAAAAGTTCGCTTTCAGTCCGATTCAGGGTGGCGGGCGGGGCGGTTGGACGGGTTCGGCGGATGACCACCATCGACGATCTTCCGATCCGGGACGACCTGCGCGGCCAGACGCCCTACGGCGCACCGCAACTCGACGTCGCGGTCCGGCTGAACACCAACGAGCACGCGTTCGCGGTGCCCGAGGTGGTGGTCGAGGCCATGGCGAAGATGCTGCAGGACGAGCTCGCCGACCTGAACCGCTACCCCGATCGGGACGCCGTCGCCCTGCGCACCGACCTCGCCGCCTACCTGGGTCACGGGCTCACGCACCACGGTGTGTGGGCGGCCAACGGCTCCAACGAGGTGCAGCAGCAACTGCTCCAGGCGTTCGGCGGGCCGGGGCGGACGGCGCTGGGCTTCGGCCCGTCCTATTCGATGCACCCGCTGCTTGCGGCCGGTACCGGCACCCGCTGGATCGGCTCGCTGCGCGACCCGGACTTCGGCCTGCGTCCGGAGGCGGCGATCGCCGAGATCGAGAAGCACGACCCGGACATGGTCTTCCTCTGCTCGCCGAACAACCCGACCGGCACGGCCCTGGACCCGTCGGTGATCGACGCGGTGCTCGGTGCGGCGCGGGGCATGGTGCTCGTCGACGAGGCGTACTTCGAATATGCCCGCAGCGGCACCCGCAGCGCGATCGAGCTGCTGCCGGGGCACCCGCGCCTGGTGGTGACCCGGACCATGAGCAAGGCGTTCGGGTTCGCCGGCGGGCGGCTGGGCTATCTCGCCGCTGATCCGGCAGTGGTCGACGCGGTCCAGCTGGTGCGCCTGCCGTACCACTTGAGCGCCCTGACCCAGGCCGCCGCACGGGCCGCGATCTCGCAGAGCGCCGCGCTGCTGGCAGGCGTCGAGGAGATCAAGGTGCAGCGCGACCGCATCGTCGCCACGCTGCGAGCGAGGGGTGTGCGGGTCGCCGACTCCGACGCCAACTTCGCGCTGTTCGAGGCCGGCGGGGATCAGAGGGCCGCGTGGCAGGCGTTCCTCGACCGGGGCGTGCTGATCCGTGACGTGGGCCTGGCCGGCTGGCTGCGGGTGACCGCCGGCACCGAATCCGAGACCACCGCATTCCTGAACGCCGCCGAGGAGATTCTGTCGTGAGCCGCTCTGCGCGGATCGAGCGCGTGACCAACGAGACCAAGGTGCTGATCGAGATCGATCTCGATGGCACCGGACAGGGCGACCTGAGCACGGGTGTGGGCTTCTACGACCACATGCTCAACCAGCTCGCCAAGCACGGCGGATTCGACCTCACGGTGCGGACCGAGGGCGACCTCGAGATCGACTCGCACCACACCATGGAGGACACCGCGATCGCGCTCGGCGAGGCCTTCTCGAGGGCGCTCGGCGACAAACGGGGCATTCGACGGTACGGGTCGGCCACGATCCCGATGGACGAGGTGCTGGTCCGGGCCGCCGTCGACCTGTCCGGCCGGCCGTATGTGGTGCACGACGAGCCGCTGCTCACGCCGTACATCGGCCCGGTCTACGCGACGAGCATGACCCGCCACATCTTCGAGGCGTTCGGCCACGCGGCCAAGGTGACCCTGCACGTGGACGTGCTGCGCGCCTGCCGGCCCGGCGGCCACCCGGACGCACACCACGTGGTGGAGGCCCAGTTCAAGGCCTTCTCGCGGGCGCTGCGCGAGGCCGTCGAGATCGACCCGCGCAACGCCGGTGCGCTGCCCTCCACCAAGGGGATGCTGTGATCTCCCTGGTGCTGTTCGCGCTCGCGGGCATCCTGGTCGGCGGCGTGGTCCAGCTGGTCAAGTCGGACGCCACCAAGTTCAGCGTCGGCCTCACCGCGGTGCTGGCGCTGCTCGCCACGGCCGGCGGGTTCGCCTGGTGGCCGTCCGGGGAGGCGTAGTGGGTGCGAACGTGGTGATCCTCGACTACGGGTCGGGGAACCTGCGCTCGGCGGAGCGGGCGGTCGCGCGTACCGGTGCGGACGTGACGGTGACCAGCGACCTGGAGGCGGCGGCTGCCGCGGACGGGCTCGTGGTGCCCGGCGTCGGTGCCTACGCGGCGTGCATGGCCGGAATCGATCAGCTCGGTGCCGGCCCGGTGATCGCCGATCGGGTGGCGGCCGGCAAACCGGTGCTCGGCATCTGCGTCGGCATGCAGATCCTGTTCGACTCGGGAGTGGAGCACGGCGTGGAGACCAAGGGCCTCGGGCTGCTGCCCGGCTCGGTCACCAAACTCTCCGCCGAGCGGATCCCGCACATGGGCTGGAACACGGTGAGCGTCGCCGGGGGTTCGAGGTTGCTGGCGGATCTGGCTATCGGATCCCGGTTCTACTTCGTCCACTCGTACGCCGCCCAAGATCTTGATTTGCTGGTGCAAGCCGGTGCCCAGGTGACGAGCGCGAGTCATGATCTGCCGTTCGCGGCAGTGGTCGAAGCGGGTGCGCTCAGCGCCGCGCAGTTCCACCCGGAGAAATCGGCGGACGCGGGGTTTGCGCTGCTCAGCAACTGGGTCGCCGGGCTTGAGTAAGGAACGTCAGCGGCGCCGGGCCGAACGGCTCGCCGTCCTCGAGCGTGACAAGGCCGTGCGGGCCCGGAAGGTCGCCCGCAGGCAGCGCCGCCGAGCCCTGGTCACGTCGCTGAAACCGCGCTTCGGCAAGTCGGGCCGGCTCTATCACCGCAGCCTGCGCCAGCGGATCGGCATCGTGGTCGGCACGGTGCTGGCGGTGGCGGCGGTCTGGCTGCTGATCCCGGATCTCGCTCTTCGCATCATCCTCACCGCCATGCTCGTCCTCGCGGTGCCGGCCCTCGTCGTCGTGGTGTTCGGCCGCCGTGCCTAGTCTTGATTCGCTCTCCAAGGGAGAAAGATGACCCTCCAACTGCTGCCCGCCGTCGACGTCGCCGACGGTCAGGCCGTCCGCCTGGTGCAGGGCGCCGCCGGTTCCGAGACCGCCTACGGCGACCCGCTGGAGGCCGCTCTGGCCTGGCAGAACGACGGCGCCGAGTGGATCCACCTGGTCGACCTGGACGCGGCGTTCGGCCGGGGGTCCAACGCGGAACTGCTCGCCGGTGTGGTGAGCCGCCTCGACGTGAAGGTCGAGCTCTCCGGCGGCATCCGCGACGACGAGTCGCTGACCCGGGCTCTCGCCACCGGCGCGCAGCGGGTCAACATCGGCACGGCCGCCCTGGAGGACCCGGAGTGGTGCGACCGGATCTGCGGCGAGTACGGCGACCGGGTGGCGATCGGGCTGGACGTGCGCGGCCGTACCCTGTCGGCCCGCGGCTGGACCCGCGACGGCGGTGACCTCTACGAGGTGCTGGCCCGGCTCGACAAGGCCGGCGCGTCGCGGTATGTCGTCACCGACATCACCAAGGACGGCACCATGCGCGGCCCGAACCTGGAGCTGCTGCGGGAGGTCTGCGCCGCCACCGACAAGCCGATCATCGCCAGCGGTGGTGTCTCCACCCTGGACGACCTGCGCGCGCTCGCCACTCTGGAGCCGGTCGGGGTGGAGGGTGTGATCGCCGGCAAGGCGCTCTACGCCGGCGCGTTCACCGTGCGCGAGGCGCTCGACGTGCTCTCCTGACTCCTTCGCCACGCTTCACGCACTGCCTCCTCGGCGGCCCGGATGGCGGGCCGGGCCGCTGACGAGTCACGCCAGGCGACCACGACGCGCCGGGTGGGTGTCGGCGTCACCTTGACCAGGCGGACGCCCTCCGGCAGCGCGGGCCGGGCCAGCCGGGGCAGCAGCGCGATCCCCAGCCCGGCCGCGATCAGCGTCAGCTGGGTCTCGAACTCGCCGACCTGGAAGTCCGGCACCAGGCCAGGCAGCCTCCGGACCAGGTGCTCGTAGCAGATCTCGCCCGCCCGGACCGCGATCCAGCGCTCGTTGCGGGCCGCCTCCAGCGTGGTCGTGCCGGTGAGCCGGTGCCCGCTCGGCACGATCAGGTCGGCGTGGTCGGCGCCCAGCTCCACCCGGGAGATCCCCTCGGGGTAGCGCAGCGCAACCTCCGGCCAGTCGTCGAGCAGGGCCAGGTCGACGTGGCCGCGGCGGAGCATCTCCAGGCCCTCGTGCGGGTCGACCTCGATCAGGCCGATGCTGAGTTTCGGGTGGGCCGCGGCGAGGCGGTGCAGGGCGAACGGCATCAGGGCGCGGCACGCGGTGGCGAAGGAGGCCACGGTGAGGCGGCCGGTGACCGTGTCGCGGTGTGCGGCGAGCGCCGCCTCGGCCTCGTCGACGCCGGCCAGCACTCGCTCGGCGTGACCGGCGAGGACGCGGCCGGCCTCGGTGAGCCGCAGCCGCCTGCCGTCCTTCTCGACGAGGGTGGCGCCCGTCTCGCGCTCCAGTTTGGAGATCTGCTGGGAGATCGCCGACGGCGTGCAGTGCAGGGCCTGGCCCGCGGCGAGCACCGTACCGTAGCTGGCCACCGCATGCAGGGCCCGCAGCCGGCCCAGGTCAATCATGTAGCGATGCTACATCCTGGATGTAGGTTGTTTTGCTGGTGCTTAACGGTCGGCGGCGCGAGGCTGAACGCCATGAGACCGCGTGACCTAGCCATCGCCGTCGCCGTGGCGGCCGTCTGGGGCGTCAACTTCGTCGCCATCGACGCCGGCCTGGACCACTTTCCGCCGCTGCTGTTCTCCGCACTGCGCTTCGGCCTGGCGGCCTTCCCCGCGGTGCTGTTCGCCGGCCGCCCCCAGGTGCCGTGGCGATGGGTCGTGATCGTCGCCCTGGTGCTCGGCGTCGTCAAGTTCTCGCTGCTCTTCGGCGGGATGGCGGCCGGGATGCCGGCCGGCCTCAGCTCGCTGGTCCTGCAGAGCCAGGCGATCTTCACGATGATCCTCGCGACCCTCTTCCTGCGGGAGCGCCCGCGCCCGGTGCAGATCGCCGGGCTCGTCGTGGCCACCGCCGGAGTGCTCGTGGTGGCCACCCGGATGGGCGCCAATTTGCCTGCCTTCCTGCTCGTCGTCGCCGCGGCCGCGACCTGGGGCGTCTCCAACATCGCCACCCGCAAGGCCTCACCACCGGACGCCCTGCGTTTCATGGTCTGGGTCAGCGCGCTGGCGACCGGCCCGCTCATCGTCCTCACCCTGGTGGTCGACGGTCCGGCCGCCGACCTCGCCGCGCTGCGCGCGATCGACACCGAGGCGGTCCTGGCGCTGCTCTACATCGCGCTGATCTCCACTCTCGCCGGCTTCGCCGGATGGGGATATCTCATGCAGACGTACGGGGCAGCCACCGTCGCGCCGTTCTCCATGCTGGTCCCGTTCTTCGGCATCGCCTCGGCAGCTCTCGTCCTCGGCGAACCCGTCTACGCGGTCGACGTCATCGGCGGGGTCCTCGTCATCGGCGGCGTGCTCCTGGGCCTGGTCAGGTCACGCCCGGCCGTGCTCGTTAGGGTTGAGGCATGACGGTCGCGGTACGAGTGATCCCCTGCCTGGACGTGGACGCCGGACGGGTGGTGAAAGGCGTCAACTTCGTCGACCTGCGGGATGCGGGCGACCCCGTCGAGCTGGCGTCGGCGTACGACGCGGCGGGTGCCGACGAGCTGACCTTCCTCGACGTGACGGCCTCCTCCGACGACCGGGGCACGATGCTCGACGTCGTCCGGCGTACCGCTGAGACGGTCTTCATCCCCCTGACCGTCGGCGGCGGCGTGCGTTCGGTGGAGAATGTGGACGTGCTCCTGCGCGCCGGTGCCGACAAGGTCGGGGTGAACACGGCGGCGATCGCCCGTCCCGAGCTGATCAGCGAGATCGCCGAGCGGTTCGGCAACCAGGTGCTCGTGCTCTCGCTGGACGTGCGCCGCTCGGATTCCCAGCCGAGCGGCTGGGAGGTCACCACGCACGGTGGACGCCGCAGCGCCGGGCTGGACGCTGTCGAGTGGGCCGCCCGGGTGGCCGAGCTGGGCGCCGGTGAGATCCTGCTGAACTCGATGGACGCGGACGGCACCAAGGCCGGCTTCGACCTGGAGCTGATCCGGGCCGTGCGTGCCGTGGTGGACATCCCGGTGATCGCGAGCGGTGGCGCGGGCGCGGTGGAGCACTTCCCGCCGGCGGTCGAGGCGGGGGCGGACGCGGTGCTGGCAGCGAGCGTGTTCCACTTCGGAGACCTGACCATCGGTGAGGTCAAGGACAGCCTCCGGGCGGCGGGAAATCCGGTCCGCTGAGGTCTGTCCGCGCTATCTGCCGTCTGCGAGCCGGTGGCTGTACTCGCGGACGGCAGCCGCGTAGGTCGGCTCGTCCAGGGACCAGTCGGCGTAACCGGGCTCGGCGGCCCGGTTCAGCTGCGATTGCAAGGTCATCACGGCTGACGAGAGGCCACTGAACGGGCGGGTCCGCCACAGCTGCTCACCGGCCGGGGCGACCTCGATCATGTCGTCCTCGACTGTGATCAGCCCGGCACCGGCGAGGCGGCGGATCGCCTCCTCCAGCTCGTCGCGGCTGGGGACGCTGTGGTGCAGGAAGTCGGCCGCGGCCAGCAGGTCGGCAAGGGTCGCACCGGTCACCGGGAGGGCGGCGTGCAGCGCCCGATCGCGTTCCAGTCGCTCGGCGATGACCGCGGAGACGAAGATCCAAGCGTCGTTCCAGTGCCAGCCGCCGACCCCCATATCGTCATGATGCCGTGCCGTCGGCGTACCCGGAAGCGAATGTGTCCGGATGATCACTGCCTTGTGACCCGGGCGGCGGATCAGTGCGCGGGCGACGGCTCCGGAGAAACATCAGAGACCTTTTCCCGTACGGTCAGCGGCGGCAGGAACAGGTGGACGAGCGGGCCGATGGCCAGGGCATATGCGATGGTCCCGATGCCAACGGTGCCACCCAGCAGGAAACCCACCCCCAGCACGAACAACTCGATCCCGGTACGGATCACCCGGATCGACAGCCTCGGAAACCGGCCGGCCAGTCCGGTCATCAGACCGTCACGCGGGCCCGGGCCCATCCGGCTGCCGATGTAGAGCGCTGTCGCGAAGCCGTTGAGCAGGATCCCGCCGACCAGGAAGCCGATCCGGCTGGGCATGGACTCGCCGGCCGGGAGAAGCCTCAGCGCCGCGTCCGCCGCGAAGCCGACCACCACCAGATTGGCCACCGTGCCGAAGCCGGGGCGCTGGCGCAGCGGGATCCAGAGCAACAGCACCGGGATACCGACCAGCAGCACGACCCATCCGAACGTGATCCCACTGACCTTGGAAACGCCCTGGTGGAAGACGTCCCACGGGTTGAGGCCGAGGTTGGACTCCACCATCAGCGCCATGCTGACGCCGTAGAGGATGAGGCCCACAAAGAGCTGGGGGACACGACGGAACAGGTTCATGCTGCCACTCTCCATGCCAATTCACCGGTGCTAAAGTGCCAATTCTCGGGAGGTGGCTATGACGACGTCGGTGCGCGGGGACCAATTGGCCCGGTTGCTGGGGCAGTGGCACGCGCTGCCGGGGCGCCGTCGCAGCCCCGACTACGCGGCTCTGGCCGGGGCGGTGCGGGGTTTGCTGTCCGATGGGCGGCTGGCTCTCGGCGTACGGCTGCCGGCTGAACGGGAGCTCGCCGAATCACTCGCGGTCAGCCGTACGACGGTGTCGGCGGCGTACCGCGCGCTCCGCGAGACCGGCCACCTGACCAGCCGGCGCGGCGCCGGAAGCTGGACCACCCTGCCGCACGGCCACCGGGTGGCGACCTCCGGCCTGTGGACCGCCGACGACGACCTCGACATGATCGACATGGGAGTGGCTGCGTCGGCCGCTCCGGTCGAGCTCGTGCCCGCGGCCCGCGCCGCCGCCGACGATCTGCCGCGTTACCTGGGCAGCGCCGGCTATCACCCGACCGGCCTGGCGGAGCTGCGCGCCGCGGTCGCCGAGAACTACACCGCGCGGGGCGTGCCCACCTCCGCCGAGCAGATTCTGATCACCAGCGGCACCCAGCAGGCCCTCGACCTCGTGTTGCGGCTCTCGGTGCCGGCCGGGGCGCCGGTCCTGGTCGAGACGCCCACCTATCCCAACGCGCTCGCCGCGCTCGCCGCCCGGCGCGCCCGGATCAGCACGCACGGCCTGGACATCGCCACCGGGTGGGACGGCGAGATGCTGCTGGGCGCGGTGCGCCAGACAAGACCCAGGCTGACGTACGTCATTCCCGAATTCCACAATCCGACAGGCCACCTGATGCCCGCCGACCTGCGCGAACGCCTCGTGGCGACGGCACACTCGGCAGGCACCGAACTGGTCGTGGACGAGTCCTTCGTCGACCTGCCCCTCGACGACCCCAACATGCCGCCACCCGTCGCGGTCTTCGACAGGCACTCCCGCGTCACCTCGATCGGCGGCATGAGCAAGGCCTACTGGGGCGGCCTGCGGATCGGCTGGGTACGCGCCTCGGCCCCGCTCGTGCAACGGCTCGCCGCCATCCGGGTCGGTGTCGACATGGCGAGTCCGGTTCTGGAGCAGCTGGTCGCGGTCCACCTGCTGCGCCTCGCCCCGGAGATCGTCGCGGCTCGGCGAGCGCAGTTGCGTTTCCGCCGGGACGCGCTGGTGGCGGCGTTGCGGGAGATGCTGCCGGAGTGGCGGTTCTTCGTGCCGGGGGGCGGCGTGATGCTGTGGGCCGAGCTGGACGGGCCGATCTCCAGCGCGCTGGCGCGGGCGGCCGAGGATGTGGGGGTGCGGCTGGCGCCGGGGCCGCGGTTCGGGTTGGACGGGACTCTGGAGCGCTTCCTGCGCCTGCCCTTCACGCTCGCCGCCGACGATCTGAGCGAGGCGGTCCGGCGGATCGCCTCGGTTCGCCACGATCTCGACCACACGCCCCGCCCGACGTGGCGCTCCCCAGCCGTCATCGCCTGACAAAACGCCACAGTGCGCGCCGCTTGCCGCCCACGGCCCCGCTCGAGGTGGACGGGCGCGCACGGAAGCGTCACCGTGTGCGCCGCTTGCCGCCCGGGTGCCGCTCAGGGTGGATGGGCGCACACGTAAGCCGATCGTGGGCTTCTGCTGCTGCCCTGGGCTGTGTGGAAGCGCACGCAAGTCGACTGTGTGCGCCTACATGCTGCTCGGGGTGGTTGCTCGGGGTGGTTGCTCGGGGTGGTCGCCCGCGGAAGTGAAGGACGGCGCCAAGTCGAAATGCGCTGAAATGCCGCGGCCGGCGTCCCGCGGGAGAGCGGGGCGCCGGCCGGGGAAGAGGATCAGATCTGGGCGAGGGATCCCGCGTACATCGTGTCGATCTGCTCGGCGAAGTTGGATTCGACGCTGCGGCGCTTGATCTTCATGGACGGGGTGATCTCGCCGTTCTCGATGCTGAGGTCGCGGGGGAGGATGACGAACTTCTTCACCGTCTCCCAGCGGTTCAGCTTGGCGTTGAGCTCGGCGATGTAGGCCTCGACCAGCGCGTGGGTCTCCTTCGCCGCGACGATCTCCGCGTAGCTCTTGCCGGCGAGCGGGCCCGCGGCGGCCCACGTCGTGATGGCCTCCTCGTCGAGGGCGATCAGCATCGTGACGAAGTTGCGGTTCTGGCCGACGACGACCGCCTGAGACGTGTACGGGCAGACGGCCTTGAAGGCGCCCTCGATCGCCGACGGGGCGATGAACTTGCCGCCGGACGTCTTGACCAGGTCCTTCTTGCGGTCGGTGATCTTCAGATAGCCGGCGCTGTCGAGCTCGCCGATGTCGCCGGTACGCAGGAAGCCGTCCTCGGTGAACGCCTCAGCCGTGGCGTCCGCGGAGTTGTGGTAGCCCCGCATGATCGGCGCCCCCCGCAGCAGCACCTCACCGTCGGAGTCGATGCGCACCTCGAGGTCACCGAGCGCCTGCCCGACCGTACCGATTTTGAGCTTGCCGCGACGGTTGACGAAGTTGGCGGCGCAGGCCTCGGTCATGCCGTAACCCTCGAGGATCGGCAGGTTCGCCGCCGCGAAGAACTCGGAGATGTCCCGGCTGAGCGCTGCCGAGCCGCTGACCAGCACCTTGATGTTGCCGCCGAGCTTGGCCTGGAGCTTGCTGAACACCAGTTTCTCAGCGAGCGAGTACTGAACGGCGAGGCCCGCCGGCACCGGCTTGCCGGCCTGCTGGAAGGCGACCCGCTTCTTGCCGGTGGCGACCGCCCACTTGAAGATCTTGGGCTTGAGGCCGCTGCCGGACTGACCGCTGGTGACGGTCTTGTTGTAGACCTTCTCGAAGATGCGCGGCGGGGCGCACATCAGCGTCGGCTTGATCACCGCGAGCAGGTCGATCAGCTTGTCGACCCGGCCGTCGACGTAGGTCGGGACGCCGACGTGCAGGATGCCGCAGAGCAGCGTCTTGCCGAAGGCGTGCGACATCGGCAGCCAGAGGTAGTGCAGGTCGTCGGGGGAGAAGAGACCCAGGCTCTCCTGCGCCACGCCCTCCCAGGTCCAGCCCTTGTGCAGCAGCACGACACCCTTGGGGCGGCCGGTGGTGCCGGAGGTGTAGATCAGGGTCGCGACGTTCTCCGGGCCGAGCTGGGCGACGACGTCGTCGATCATGCCCGGGTTGCGGGAGAGCGCGTCGGTGCCGAGTCTCTCCAGGTCGGCGAGGGTGATCTGCGGCGGGGTCGCGCCGGCGTCGGCGGGGCCGTCGATCAGCACCACCTTGGTCACCGAGGTCGCCGCGCCGGAGATCTTGAGTGCCTGCTGCGCGTTCTCCGCGATGAGAACCTTGGACCCGGAGTCGGACACGATGAACGCGGTGTCCTCGGGCTCGGTGGTCGGGTAGACCGTGGTGGCCGCACCGCCCGCGACGTTGATGCCGAGGTCGGCGAGGATCCACTCGAGCCTGGTGTTGGACAGGATCGCGACCCGGTCCTCCAGGCCGATGCCGAGCTCGCGCAGGCCGGCACCGATCGCCTTGGTGCGCTCGCCGACCTGTCGCCAGGTGAGCCACTCGGGGCCGGTGTCGGTTGAGTTGGGCGCCGCGAGCGCCCGGGCGTCCGGGGTTTTCGCCACGCGCTGGAAGAGCATGTCCGGAATTGACCGGTAGGGAACCTCGAGAGCCATATCGGGCGCCGCCTTCAGCCTGAACGGGGTGTTAAGTAACGTGAGTGTTACCGGAGGGTAATGCGCGTCCGGCATCAGGGCTAGAGTGCTGATTGGTGAACCTTTTTCAACCTGGCATCGAGCCCGACGGCGCGGCGCCGTTGATCGGTGCCATGTGCTTGATCGGTGCAATGTGCTGCCGGCCTCGCCACGTTGAAAAAAGTTCAAAACGAACCGAGCAACCTCAATCCTAGTCAGCCGGGGTGCCGGGACCGGACAGCCGTCCGGCTGAGAACAGGCTGAGAATAAGTCGCGTGGATCTGGTCATCGAGATCGAGCCGGGCGCCGGCGAGAAAACCGCGGCGGTCTACCGGGCGTTGCGCGCGGCCATCGTGGACGGCCGGGTGCCCTCCGGCCACCGGCTTCCCGCGACCCGGGTCCTCGCCGCCGACCTGGGTGTCTCCCGGGGCAGCGTGGCCGGCGCCTACGAGCGGCTGACCGCCGAGGGCTACCTGACGGCGCGGGTCGGTGCCGGCACGTTCGTCGCGGCGGCGCCCGCCAGCCGCCGGGCGCCGAGACCGGCGACCGATCCGCTGCGCCCGCGCTCCGGCTGGACGTTCACCCCGCTGCGGACCAGCGGGGAGGAGCCGGCACCGAGGTACGACTTCCGTACCGGCATCCCGGACGCGCACCTCTTCCCGTTCGACACCTGGCGGCGGCTGGTCGTCGCCGAGCTGCGCCTGCGGGCGAACGGCCCCGGTACGTACGCCGAACCCTCCGGCCACAGTGCGCTGCGTACCGCGATAGCCCGCTATCTCGGGTACGCCCGTTCACTGCGGACCACCGCCGAGGACGTGGTCGTCACCAACGGCACCCAGCACGCGCTCGACCTGATCGGCCGGGTGTTCCTGCGCCCCGGCGACGTGGTCGCGGTGGAGGAGCCCGGATATCCACCGGCCCGCCGGCTCTTCACCTCGCTCGGTGCCCGGGTGACCGGGATACCCGTCGACGACGAGGGGCTCGTCGTCGCGGAGTTGCCGCCGAACACCCGGCTGGTCTACGTGACGCCGTCGCACCAGTTCCCGCTGGGCCGCGTGATGAGCCTGGCCCGGCGCCAGGAGCTGCTCGAGTGGGCGCGGAACCGGCGGGTGGCGATCGTCGAGGACGACTACGACAGCGAGTTCCGGTTCTCGGCCCGGCCGCTCGAACCGCTCCGCACGCTGGACCGGTCCGGGCGGGTGCTCTACGTCGGAACGTTCTCCAAGAGCATGCTGCCCGCGGTGCGTACCGGATTCGTCCTGGTACCGCCGGGGCTGCGGCCCGCGGTGGTGGCGGCGCGGCAGATCGGCGACGGGTACGGGCAGGTGGCGGTGCAGGCGGCGCTGGCCCGTTTCATCGACGACGGCCAGCTGGCGCGGCACGTGCGGCGGGCCGGGCGGGCGTACGCCGACCGGCACGCCCGCATCGTCGCCCAGCTGGAGCGGATGCCGTTGCTGGAGGTGGTCCCGTCGGCCGCGGGGTTGCACGTGACGGCGCTGCTGCGCCCCGGCGCCGCCGACCCGCTGCGTGTGGTGACAGCGGCCCGGCGGGCGGGGCTGGCCGTGGAGAACCTGGCCGATTACGCGGCGGAGGGCCCGCCGTCACGAGCAGGACTGGTGTTCGGGTTCGGCGCTGTCGACCCGGACCTCATCGAGGACGGGCTTGCGTGCCTGCAGCCCCTGGTAGAGCAGGGCGCCCGCCGCGATGCCGAGGCTCAGTAGGGCGGGTGCGCCGTTGAGCCACAGCAGTGCCACCACCGCCACGAACGCCACCCCGGCGATCACCTTAGGCAGGCCGGACGGGAGCAGGCGGAGCGCGGCGGCCGTACCGAGGACGTAGACCAGGGTGAAGCAGCCGGTGACCAGGAGGGTGGCGGTGTGCAGTCCGAGCGGCAGCAGCGCGGAGCCGATGCTCGCCACGAAGATGAACGTCAGCGACCGGCGCTGGGTGCCGAACACCGTTGACGGCAGGGCCTTCTCGGCGGCGAGGGCGGCACCGAGCCGGCTCGAACCGGCGTAGTACGCGTTGATCGCCCCGAGCGTGAGGATCACCGCCGCGATCGCGGTCAGCAGGCGGACCGGGCCACCGACGCCGATGGCGAGCAGGTCGGAGAGCGGTGCGCGGCTGCCGGCCAGGGCGGGTCCGAGCGCCAGCACGCTGACCGCCGCGACGGCGAGGTAGAGGACGCCGACCACGGCGACCGCGACGAGCGTGGCCCGCGGCACGTCGCGGCGCGGGTTGCGGTACTCGGCGGAGAGGGAGGAGAGCGCCTCCCATCCGGCGAAGCCCCACACCAGCATGGCCGCGGCGGCGCCGATGCCGGTCCAGCCGTGCGGTGCGAACGGCGTGAGGTTGTCCCAGCGGGCGTGCGGCAGCGCGGCGATCACCGTGGCCACGAGCAGGACCGCGAGGGTCGCGGTGAGGACCAGCTGCACCCGGCCGGAGATCTGAAGACCGAACCAGTTCATTCCGTACGCGATACCGATCAGCGCGAGAAAGGTGACGAACTCGGTGGTCCGGCCGCCGCCGACGACGTCCGCCACGTACCCGCCGGTGAACGCGGCGGCGACCGGCGCACCGAGCGGTACCGCGAAGTAGAAGCACCAGCCGACGGCCGCCGCGATCCGCGGCCCGAACGCCATCCGGGCGTAGGTGGAGACACCGCCGGCGCCCGGGTAACGGGCGCCGAGGGCCGCGAAGGTCCAGGCCAGCGGCGCGGAGAGGATGATCAGGGCGAGCCAGGCGACCAGGGCGGCCGGGCCCGCGGCGTCGGCGGCGAGGGCGGGCAGGGAGATCAGGCCGGTGCCCAGGACGGCGCCGACGGAGAGTGCGGTGCCCTGGGCGACGGACAGGCCGGAGCGAGGGTTCATAGATCGAACCTAGTTCCGGATTGGAGGTCGGTTCGATCCAATTACGGCCCGAACGGATGGGCCAATCTCAGACACCGAGGCGGGCTGTGCGCAAGCGCTCCGCGAGGGCCGGATCCCCGGTGATCTCAACCCGGGCGGCACGCTGGCGCCCGAAGAAGAAGACCGCGAGCTCACCGGCGTCCCCGGAGATCCGCACCTGCGGCTCGTCGCCGGCCCGCAGCGGCGCGAAGCCGGTCGCCGTCACCTCCGCGGAGATCTTGAGGCGGCGCAGCGAGGTCCGCGAGATCAGCTTCACCGTACGCCACAGGGACGCCTGCTCCTCCTGGTCGAGGGCGCGGGGCTCCCAGCCGGGAACGGCGCGGCGCACATCCTCGTGGTGGATGAAGAACTCGAGCGTGTTCGTCAGCGGCTCGACCAGCGGATTGCTGACCGGGCTCCACACCGGCGGCCGGCGCACCTGGTCGATCAGCTCCGGGTAGGGGAGCGCGGCGCGGGCCAGGCGCACCTTCTCGCCGTACGCCGCGAGCGGGGGAATGATCATCCCGGCGGCCGAGTCCGGCCGGCGGTCCCGGACCACGAGGTGCGCGGCCAGGTCCCGCGTGGTCCACCCGGTGCAGAGCGTCGGCGCGTCCGGACCCGTGCTGAGCAGCAGATCGGCGAGAAGCTCCCGCTCGCGGCGGGCATAGTTGGTCATCTGTCGATCGTAGGTGATGCCCGGCCGGTGTAATCGTGGCCACAATGTAAACAGGTGGGGCACGGAGGCTCGGTTGGGCAGGATAGACCGGTAAGGCCGGTAACCCCGGCGCACACTTACCAGTCGGGTAGGAAATTGAGCGGCAGAGCCTCCAACGACGTGCTGGGACGTGGTCTGCGGGTGCTCGGCCACGCGATCCGGACGGAGCCTCGGCTCTTCGTCATCAGCGCGATCGGCAGCAGCTTCTTCGGACTCCTGATCATCGCCAACTCGTACGTCGTCGGTTATGTGATCGGCCACGTCGTGGTGCCGGCGTTCGCGGCAGGCCGGGTGGGCAACGGCCAGCTCGCGCTGATCGTCGCCGTGCTCCTGGGTATCAGCGGGCTGCGCGTCGCGAGCATCTTCGCGCGGCGCCTCGGCGCCGGATTCATGCAGTTCCGCCTCCAGGCGCGGTACCGGCGGGCGGTGACCCGGCGCTATCTCTCGCTGCCGCCGGCCTGGCACCAGCGGCACGCCACCGGCACCCTGCTCTCCAACGCGAGCTCCGACGTCGAGGCCGCGTTCGCCCCGATCGCACCGATGCCGTTCGCGGTCGGCACGATCGTGATGATCGTGGCGGCGGTGATCTCGCTCTTCGTCACCGACTGGGTGCTGGCGATGGTCGGCGTCGCGCTCTTCCCCGCCCTGTTCGCGCTGAACCTGGCCTATTCGCGCCGGATGTCGCCCCGGCAGATCCACGCGCAGCGGATGCGCGCCAAGGTCAGCGCGGTCGCGCACGAGAGCTTCGACGGCGCGCTGGTGGTCAAGACGATGGGCCGGGAGGCGGACGAGTCGCGCCGATTCGGCGTGTTCGTCACCGAGCTGCGCGACGCGCTGATCTCGGTCGGCCGGCTGCGCGGCATCTTCGACCCGCTGATGGACAGCCTGCCCAGCATCGGCACGCTGGCCGTGCTGCTGCTCGGCACCTGGCGGTTGCAGCAGGGCGCGGTGAGCGTCGCCGAGCTGGTCAGCGTCGCGTTCCTGTTCACCGTGCTGGCCTTCCCGGTGCGCGCGATCGGGTGGGTGGTCGGCGAGCTGCCGCGCAGCGTCGCCGGATGGGAGCGGGTCCAGGCCGTGCTGTCGGCCGAGGGGGATCTTTCGTACGGTGAAAGCGCCCTGCCGGACGCGGGCCCGGCGGAGTTGCGATTCGAGCAGGTCGACTACCGCTACGCGGCGGGTCCGACCGTCCTGCACGACGTCACCTTCACCGTTCCGGCCGGGAAGACAGTGGCCCTGGTCGGCGCCACCGGTTCCGGCAAGTCGACGATCGCCGCCCTCGCCACCCGCCTGGTCGACCCGGAGGCCGGCAGCGTCGCGATCGACGGCGTGAAGCTGCCCGACCTGGCCGGCGCCGCCCTGGCCGAGGCCACCGCACTGGTACCGCAGATCCCGTTCGTGTTCGACGACACGGTGCGCGGCAACGTCGCCCTGGACCGCCCGCGGGCCGGCGACGACGAGGTGTGGGCGGCGCTGCGGCTGGCCCAGGCGGACCGGTTCGTCGGCGAGCTGCCCGACCAGCTCGACACCGCTGTCGGCGAGCGGGGCACCTCGCTCTCCGGCGGCCAGCGGCAGCGGATCACGCTCGCCCGGGCCCTGGCCGGCCGGCCGCGCCTGCTGGTGCTCGACGACGCCACCAGCGCTGTCGACCCGCGGGTCGAGGCCGCCATCCTGGACGCCCTGCGGCACGCGGGAACGTCGATCCTGGTGGTGGCATACCGGCGGGCCACGATCGCGCTCGCCGACGAGGTGGTCTTCCTCCAGCAGGGCCGGGTCGTCGCCACCGGTACGCACACCGAGCTGATGGCCACACAGCCGGGTTATCTGGACCTGGTGACGGCGTACGAGAAGGACGAACGATGAGCGAAGGTACCGTCGCGACCATCCGGCGCGGGCTCGCTCTCTCGCCGGAGCTGCGCACCGGGCTGGCCGGCACGATCGGGCTGGCACTGCTCCAGATGGCCGGCCGGGTCGCCGTGCCGATCGCCATCCAGCAGGGCATCGACCGGGGCATCCGCGGCCCCGGCGGCCCGGACCCGCAGGTCGTCCTGGTGATCGTGGCGTTGACCCTGGTCGCCCTGTCGATCTCCACGCTCTGCGGTTACCTGATGACCCGGCGGCTGTTCACGGTCAGCGAGACCGCGCTCGGCGGGCTGCGGTCACGGACCTTCCGGCACATCCACGACCTGTCGATGCTGCACCAGCAGTCCGAGCGGCGCGGCTCGATGGTGTCCCGGGTGACCGGTGACGTCGACCAGATCTCCCAGTTCCTCCAGACCGGCGGGGTGCAGCTGCTGCTCGCCAGCGGACAGCTGATCGTCTCGACGGTCGTCATGTTCGTCTACTCGTGGCAGCTCACCATGGTGGTGCTGCTCGCGTTCGGTCCCGCGGTCGCCGTGATCCGGCTCTTCCAGAAGCGGCTGGCGGCCGTCTACAAGGCGGTCCGCGAGCGCACCGGCGTGATGCTCGGCGCGGTCGCCGAGAGCGTGGTCGGCGCCACCGTGATCCGGTCGTACGGCGTGGCCTCCCGGACCGAGGACCGGCTGGACACCGCGATCGAGGATCTGCGTACGGCGCAGCAGCGGGCCATGCGTACCAGCGTGACCAGCTTCTCCAGCGGCGAGATCGGTGCCGGCCTGGCCCTGGCCGGCGTCGTGGTTGTGGGCACGATGCTCGGCCTGGACGGCGAGATCACGGTGGGCCGGCTCACCGCTTTCCTGTTCCTGGTGACGCTCTTCATCCAGCCGGTGCAGATCGCCACCGACATGCTCAACGAGGCGCAGAACGCGGTGGCCGGCTGGCGGCGCATCCTCGACGTGCTGGACGTGGACCCGGACGTGGCCGACCCGGACGACCGCGGTGTCGAGCTGCCGGCCGGCCCGCTCTCGGTCCGCTTCCAGGACGTCTCGTTCCGCTATCCGGGCGGTCCGGTCGTCCTCTCCGGCGTGGACCTGGAGATCCCGGCACGGACCAAGGTCGCCGTGGTGGGGGAGACCGGCAGCGGCAAGACCACCTTCGCGAAGCTGCTCACCCGGCTGATGGACCCGGCGGAGGGTGCCGTGCTGCTGGGCGGGGTGCCGCTGACCGAGGTGCGGTTCTCGTCGCTGCGCTCGCGGGTGGTGATGGTGCCGCAGGACGGCTTCCTCTTCGACGCCACGGTCGCCGAGAACATCCGGTTCGCCGAGCCGGAGCTGACCGACGAGGCGCTGGGACGCGCGTTCACCGAGCTGGGGCTCGCGGACTGGGTGGACGGCCTGCCGGAGGGTGTGAACACGCCGGTGGGTGAGCGCGGGGAGGCGCTCAGCGTGGGTGAGCGGCAGCTGGTGGCACTGGTACGGGCGTACGTGGCCGATCCGGATCTGCTGGTGCTGGACGAGGCGACGAGTGCGGTGGACCCGGCGACCGAGGTGCGGCTGCAGCACGCGCTCGACCTGGTGACGCGGGGGCGCACCACGGTGGCGATCGCCCACCGGCTCTCCACCGCCGAGGCCGCGGACGAGGTGATCGTCGTGGAAGCGGGCCGCGTCGTGCAACGCGGCCCGCATTCCCGGCTCGTCGCCGAGGAGGGTTCGATCTACGCCAAGCTCTACGCCAGCTGGTTGGAACAGACACGCTGACCGGGATCGATCCCCGGTGAGATGAGCGCGTCGCTCGCAGCGGCCGTGTGTGGGTCCGCGGCCTGGTGCCGGTCCACGGTGGCCGTGTTTCGATCCACGGCGGCCGTTTGCCGGTCCACGTGCGACCGCTGCGAGAGGCCCGCCATCTCAGCGATTCAGGAGCTTGTGCGTCACCGGGCGTAGTACTCGACGACCAGCTGCTCGTCGCAGAGCACCGGGATCTCGGAACGCTGCGGCGCGCGGATCACCGTGGTGCGCAGCTCTTCGAGCACCGTCGACAGGTACGGCGCGGTCGGCCCGTCGAGGTGCGTGCCGGTCGCCGCGATCTGGAACGGCGGCTTCGGCCGGCTGGTCTCCTTGACCTCGATGACCTGGCCGGGCTTCAGCTTGTAGCCGGGGCGGTCGACCTTCTTGCCGTCCACGGTGAAGTGACCGTGGACCACGAGCTGGCGGGCCTGGTAGATGGTCCGGGTGAAACCGGCCCGGAACACCGTGGCGTCGAGGCGGCGCTCGAGCAGCGTGACCATGGTCTCGCCGGTCTTGCCCTCGGCCTTGTGCGCGGCGTCGAAGGCGGCCCGCATCTGGACCTCGCTGATGTTGTACTGGTGGCGCAGCCGCTGCTTCTCCAGCAGCCGGACCTGGTAGTCCGAGCTCTTGCGGCGTCCCCGGCCGTGCACGCCGGGCGGGAACGGGCGCCGCTCGAAGTACTTGACGCACTTACGCGTGAGCGGGATGCCGAGGGCTCGTGAGAGCTTCGCCTTGGGTCGGGAGTTGTTCAACTGGGATCTCCTGTTACGGTAAGCCTTGCCTAACTTAGGTAAGCCTAACCGGTGCCCGGAGGTGCTCGTCATGCAACCCAGTCCCGCCGAGATCGCGCGGACGCTTTCCGCTGGTCACCTGCCCGCCGTGGCCCACATCGCCTGCCGTCCCGGTCCTGTTCCGGTCCGCCACGTGACAGACGCGCAGGGACGGGTGCTGCTTCTCGTGCCGGCCGAGGGCACCGTCGCCACCGCGCTGCGCCCGCAGGACGGCAACGACGACACCGCACTGGTCCTCGACATCCGCGACGTCCCCCCGATGGCCTCCTCGCCGTCGCTCGGACGGGTCTGGGTCTCCGGCTGGGCGGTGCGGCTGACCGGCGAGGACGCGCGTTCCGCGGCGCTGGACTACGCCGACACCGACGCCTGCGGCGACCTGCTCGACATCGGCGAGGGCCAGGCGCTGTACCGGATGGACGTCGCCGAGGTCCGCTACGAGCGCCACGAGCACCTCGTCGAGATCGATCCGGAGGACTTCGCCGAGGCCGCACCGGACCCGCTGCGGACCGTCGAGTTCGACCTGATCGCCGACCTGCACGACCACCACGTGGCCGAGATGGGCGCCTACGTGCAGCGCCAGCTGGGCCCGGCCGCCCGCGCCGGCGAGGAGCCGAAGGTGGTCCGACTGGACCGGTACGGCTTCCTGGTCCGGATGGGCGGCCGCAGCGCCCGGCTCGCCTTCCCGCGCCCGGTCACCGACCGGCACGACCTGGCCCACCTGCTGCACCCGATCCTCTGCCGCCGCTGCGCGACCCAGGAGGAAACGGCCGCCTGAGCCGTCTCGCCGCCGGGCGGGCGCCACGCGCGGCTTCTCTCGCCGCCGGGCGGGCGCCACGCGCGGCTTCTCTCGCCGTCGGGCACCACGTGCGAGGAGGCCGTTGCCCGAGCGATCGGGCCCATGAACAGACGGGATCCCAGCGACCACCTTCTGCCGCCGTCAGGTCGCGGGATCCCGTCTTTGTGCTCTGCCGGCCGGTGCCGCGGTCGGCAGAGCACAACCACACCACGAACGGCAGCGGGCCGCACCTCGGGAAGAGGCGCGGCCCGCCGTCGTAGGCATTCAGCGTCGTGCGTCTACAGCATCGTGCGTCTACAGCATCGAGCGTCTACCGCATCGAGCGTCTACAGAGACAGGATGCGGTCCAGGAACTCCCGGTAGCCGCGCATGGCCATCCGCATGCTTTCGGTGTCCGGGGTGCCGGTGCCCCGCAGCGGGTCCAGTTCGTCCCGCTCGGCCAGCAGCACCTCGGTCAGTTCGTTGACCGCGTCGGTGAGCAGGTCGTGCGCCCGGGTCAGTGCGGTCACCGGGTCGTCGACGAACTCCGCCTTGACCTCGTGCCAGGCCGCCCGGAAGTGGCGGGCCGCGTCGTCGTCCCAGACGGTCCGGGTGATCTGCGGTTCTTCGACATCCAGATCGGGGACCAGGGCCGCCGGCTCCTCCTCCTCGCGGGAGGCCCGGCGCCCGGACCGGCGTACCGGTTCCACGTCCTCCAGGCTGGCCGAGCGGCGCGGTGGCTGCTGCGGCTCCTGCTCCTCCCGGGCACGGCGGCCGGCGCCGCCGACCGCGAGGCCGGTCACGCCGCTGTCCATCGTGAGCGGCGGGAAGGCCTGGAAGTCGGGCGGCGGCGGGATCGAGCCGGAGTGTGGCGAGGCCGGGTTCACCGAGGCGACACCGAGGGCGTCACCCGAGCGGCCGAGGCTGTATCCGGTCGGGCTGAAACCGAAGGCACCGTCGGCTGACGAGGGCAGACCCGCGTAGCCGCCGTTCTCCGTAAGGTCCGAGCCGAGCGATTCGGAACCACGCGATTCAGAACCGCGAGCCTCGGAACCACGGGTGTCGGAACCACGTGCCTCAGATCCACGTGCCTCAGATCCACGCGATTCGGAACCGCGAGGGTCGGATCCACGCGTTTCGGAGGTACGTGATTCGGCACCGCGCGCCTCGGGACCACGGTCGACGGCCTGGTCCGGCGGCGTCCGGGTGGCCGGGATCTGCACGGCCGGCAGCGACGCTCCGGACTGCGAACCCGGAAGCTGCGAGCCGGGAGGCTGCGAGCCGGGAAGCTGCGAACCCGGAAGGTGCGAGCCGGGAAGCTGCGAGCCGGGAAGCTGCGAGCCCGGGAGCTGCATACCGGGGATCTGCACGCCCGGGAGCTGAGCGGGGGAGACCGGTGCGATGGCGGCCGGATCGGCGGGGGCGGCCTGGCCGGGTAGCCCGGAGACCGGGCTGGGGTTGGCTGCCGGGTGGTCCGGCGTGAAGTCGGCGAGCCCGTACGTACCGGGGGCGAACCCGGGCGACACCGGGGCGCCGGAGACCGGTCCGGCCGAGGCCGGCGCGACCGGGTTCGACGGCACCTGTGCCCATCCGGCGACCGGTCGCGGGCTCTCCGGACCCTGGGCCGGAGACTCCTCACCCGTGTCACCGCGCAGGCCGGGCTGAGCCGGGACGGCCTTGCCGTCCAGGCCCGGCGCCTCGCCGGTCTGCGGGTAACCGGGCGCTCCTGCCCGTCCGTTCATGTCCTCACGTCCGTTCTCGTCGCTAGGGCCCGCCGTCACGGCGGCGTCCTGGTCGTCGGCCTCCCGCGGAGTCTCCGCCGCGGGATCCTTCGCCGGTGTCGCACCGGCCGGCTGCGCGCCGGCAGGCTGGTCGGCGACCGTCGAACCGCCCGAGCCGGCGGCCTGCGAGTCGCCGTTCCCGGCAGCTCGCTGGTCGCCGTCTCCGGCGGCCCGGGAGTCACCGGGGTCGGCGGCCTCCGTCGCCTCGGACCCCGGTCCACCCGGTTGGTCGTCGTCGCCGGAGCGCCCGTTGACGTCTTCGGACTCGGTGCTGTTGCGACCGAACAGGAACCGTCCGGTACCGCCCAGTCGCCCGCCGAGGCCGAATCCACCGAAGGTGCCTTCGCGACCCGTGGGAGCGTCGCCGGTCTCCGGCTCCTGGGACTTTACGTCCTGAGCGGGACCCTGCTCCTCGTCCGGAGGGACTGAGTGATCAGTATCGCCGTGCCTTGACCGGGCCGGTGTGCCGGAGAACGGACGGCCGCCGGCCGGGTCGCGCGGTGCCCCCGGTGTGGCCCGGCCCGCGGCCCGGTTCAGGCCGAACGGGTCGGAGGAGGTGGATTTGTCACCGTTCTGGCCCAGCCCGTGACCGCCGGGACCGCCGGGACCGCCGGGACCGCCGGGAGGGCGGGCGGCGGAGGCGACCGGTGCGGCCGGCCGAACATTGGCCGGCGCAACTTTGGTCGGCCGGACGTTGAAGGTCCCGGGCGGCGGGGAGATGGGTAGCAGGGAGGTCGGTGAGTCGAGGGCGTTCATCATCCGGCGGGAGCCGAGCGCGACCATCTCCGCCTCAGCCATCTCCGCCTCAGCGATCTCTGCCTCAGCGATCGCCGCCTCCGCCTTCTCCGCCTCCGTGTCGCCGGACGGGTGTTCCGCCGGGGTGTCCGCATCCGGGCGCACCTGCCAGAACCGGGCGAGCCCGGCCGAGGGCCGGGGGTTGTCGGGGCTGGACGTCGGCTCCATCTCGGTTTCACCACTCCCGTCGCGAGTCGCGCCCGCCGGGGCTGCCGTCACCTGCGCAGACACACCGAGCGGCGGGCGATGAGGCAGTCAGCCACGTACCGCGCTCCGGCGACCGTACCGCTCCGGAGTGTCCGGCACATCCCCGGTTACCGGATCGTGGGCCTTCTGCGGGTCGTTACGGCACCCGGAACCGATGGGGGACAATCCTGACCGTGCCCGAAACAGAGACCACCCTGGACCCGGCGATCGCCGGCCGCCTCAAGCGCTCCGCCGACGGCCTCGTCGCGGCGATCGTGCAGGAGCACGGCACCGGCGACGTCCTGATGCTCGCCTGGATGGACGACGAGGCGCTGCACCGCACCCTCGCCACCGGCCGGGCCACCTACTGGTCCCGCAGCCGCGGGGAGTACTGGGTGAAGGGCGCCACCTCCGGCCACTTCCAGCACGTCAGGAAGGTGTCGCTGGACTGCGACGGCGACGCCCTGCTGGTCACCGTCGATCAGATCGGCGCGGCCTGCCACACCGGAACGCACACCTGCTTCACCGATGACCTTTCCGTCAGCGGCGACCCTTCTGTCAGCGGCGACCCTTCTGTCAGCGGCGGCCTTACCGTCGCCGGTGACCTTTCCGTGGAGGCTTGATGACCAGCGGAGCGACCTTTCCCGGTGAGGCCGAGTTCGTCGCCGAGAGAAGGCGGGTCGTCCCGGTCACCCGCAGGCTCCTCGCCGACGGTGAGACCCCGGTCGGCGTCTACACGAAGCTCGCCGGCGGACCGGGCACCTTCCTCCTGGAGTCCGCGGAGCAGGGCGTCGCCTGGTCGCGGTACTCGTTCATCGGCGTGCGCAGTGCGGCCACCCTCGTCGAGCGGGACGGTCAGGCCGCCTGGCTCGGTACGCCTCCGGACGGCGTACCCCTCGGTGGTGATCCGGTCGTGGCCCTGCGCGAGACGGTGGCCGCGCTGACCGGCGGTGTCGTGCCGGAGGACGGGCTGCCGCCGCTGACCGGTGGCATGGTCGGCTACCTCAGCTACGACCTGGTGCGACGCTTCGAGCGGCTGCCGGCCACCGCGACCGACGACGTGCCCCTGCCCGAGCTGGGCATGATGCTCGCCACCGACCTGGTGGTCCTGGACCATCACGAGGGATCCGCGCTGCTGGTCGCCAACGCGGTGCTCGCCGAGGACGCGAGCGACGCCGACCGGCGCGCCGGCTACCACCAGGCGATCGGCCGGCTCGACGCGATGACCACCGCGCTGTCCCGGCCCACGCCGCCGATGGTCTCCACTGTGGACCGCCGTCCGGCGGGGGAGCCGGTCAGCCGGACCGCGCCGGGTGAGTACCAGAAGGCGGTGGAGACGGCCAAGGAGGCGATCCGGGCCGGCGAGTGCTTCCAGATCGTGGTGGCGCAGCGCTTCGAGCGGTCCACCGACGCCAACGCGCTCGACGTCTACCGGGTGCTGCGTGCCACCAACCCGTCGCCGTACATGTATCTGCTGCGTTTCGACGACTTCGACATCGTCGGCTCCTCGCCGGAGGCGCACCTCAAGGTCAGCGACAACCGGACAGCGCTGCTGCACCCGATCGCCGGGACCCGCTGGCGCGGCGCCACCCCGGAACAGGACGCGGCGCTCGCGGCCGAGCTGCTCGCCGACCCGAAGGAGCGCTCCGAGCACGTCATGCTCGTCGACCTGGGCCGCAACGACCTGGGCCGGGTCTGCGAGGCGGGCTCGGTCGAGGTGCCGGAATTCGCCCGGATCGAGCGGTACAGCCACGTCATGCACATCGTGTCGACAGTGGTCGGCCGGCTGCGCGAGGACCGGTCCGCGTTCGACGCGCTGGCCGCCACCTTCCCGGCCGGCACCCTGTCGGGAGCGCCCAAGGTCCGTGCCATGGAGATCATCGAGGAGCTGGAGCCGACCCGCCGCGGCCTGTACGGCGGCACGGTCGGCTACTTCGGCTTCGCCGGGGACATGGACATGGCGATCGCGATCCGGACTGCTCTGATCAAGGACGGTGTCGCCTACGTCGGTGCGGGCGCGGGCATCGTCGCCGACTCCGATCCGGTCGCCGAGGAACAGGAGACCCGTAACAAGGCCGCCGCCGTCCTCGCCGCGATCGCCTCGGCCGAGACGCTGCGCGCCGCCCGATGAACCGGCGCACGCACTCCACAGCCGTCGTCGCCTGCCTGGCCGGTGCCGGGCTCACCCTCTTCGCCGCCACCCGCGTCTGGTCGGTCCAGGTCGAGGAACGGCCCGGCCTGCCCGCGTTGCGCACCGAGCAGACCGGCGCCGAGGCGCAGCCCTGGCTCCTCGGGCTGGCGCTCGTCGCCCTCGCCGGGGCGGGTGCGCTGCTGGCCACCCGGGGTGTGGCGCGGCGCGGGCTGGGCGTGCTGCTGACGCTGACCGGCGCGGGCATCGTCGTGGGCGCGGTGCTCGCGCGAGCCGGGGTCGAGACCGGCGACGCGGGCGCCGGCGCGTGGATCTGGCCGGCGGCCTGCGTCCTGGGCGGCGCGGCGATCGCGGTGGGCGGCCTGCTCGCCGCGCGGCACGGTCATCTCTGGTCGGCCATGTCTTCCCGGTACGACCGGAGCACAGCCCCGCCCCCCGCTCAGCGATCGGCGGCGTCCGAGCCGTCGTCCACGGGCCCGGAGGCGTCATCCGCGACCGGATCCGAGCCGTCAGCCGCTGAGGGCTCCGAGCCATCGGCCGCAGTCGGGTCCGAGCCGTCGTCCCCGGCCGGCGCCGAGCCGTCGTCCCCCGCCGGGCCCAACGGCGGAGCAGCCATCAACTCACCGGGACGGTCCCGCCCCACCGACAACCGCGCCTTCTGGGAAGCCCTCGACCGAGGCGAAGACCCCACCCGCTGAGCCCTCCACCCACTTTCACCCCATCGGGTAAACGTGATGTCTCGGGGTGAAACGCACGCAGCCGGCGGTCGCGTTATGGCCGGGCACCGGCCGGCGGTTGCGGTGTGGCGCTCAGCCGGCGGTCGCGTGGTGGCCTGGAGTGGTGATCAGGTCGCGACGGCGGCAGTGGAAGACACCGCGTTGTGCGTACAAAAGAAAAACCGGGAGAAAAGGGCCTGGATCGCCCACCCTCGGGGTGCCTGTGAGGGTCAGCTCCGAACCAGCGTTCTGGTGTGGTGGGACGGTGTGGTGGCGATGAGGGCGGCCACGGCGCGGCTGGTGTCGGCGCGGGCTTTCGCGCGGGCGCGGTCGGCGAGGATCGCGTCCCAGGCGTTGTCGCGGGCGGTGCGCACGCTCGCGGGGCCGACCACGGCGCGCTGCACGCCGGTGGCCACGTCCGCGGCCAGGGAGACCAACGTCCGGGAGAGTGTGAGGAACCCGATCGGTTGAGTGGATGAGACCTGGGTATGGGAGGCAGTGGCCATCGTTCGACTCCGCAATCATCGTCCGGCTGGCGGCGTTAGGGGACGCCGGGACAAGTCTGCCCGAGTCTCATGCTCGTGGAGTCGTATTTCCGCACGGTGACATGGACGTCAACATGAAGTGGTATCGGCCGAACGGCCGAAGTGCCCCTGCCCAGCGGCGGTGTGAGCGAGCCAACCGTGTGAGTGATCCAACAAGCCCGCGGAGCAGCCTGGCATTATGCCCCAGCCCATTCCGTGAGGCGCGCCATACCCCCGGCAGGCCGTCACACCCCGTGACCTCTTAGCATCGGGCCGAAGACACCCGGAGAGGGGAGTCATTACGTGACATCCGATCAGGCGGAAGCGGGCAGTGGCGGCCCCGCGCGGCGCGAGGCGGCTCCGCAGAACGTTCTCGAAGAGATCCTCGCCGGGGTGCGTGAGGACGTAGCGGCACGCCAGGCGGCGACGCCGCTGGAAAAGGTGCGTGAACTCGCGGCGGCAGCACCACCCGCGATCGACGCGTACGCGGCGTTGCGCAAGCCCGGCGTGGCGGTGATCGCCGAGGTCAAGCGGTCGTCCCCGTCCAAGGGCGCGCTCGCCGACATCCCGGACCCGGCCGAGCTCGCCGGTGAGTACGCGGCGGGTGGCGCCCGCTGCATCAGCGTGCTCACCGAGGGGCGGTGGTTCGGCGGTTCGCTGGACGACCTGACCGCGGTCCGCAAGTCGGTGAAGATCCCGGTCCTGCGCAAGGACTTCGTCGTCTCCAGCTACCAGGTGCACGAGGCCCGGGCGCACGGTGCCGACCTGGTCCTGCTCATCGTGGCGGCGCTGGAGCAGAACGCTCTCGTCGGCCTCCTCGAGCGCATCGAGTCGCTGGGCATGACCGCCCTCGTCGAGGTGCACAACGAGGAGGAGGCGGACCGGGCACTGGAGGCGAACGCGAAGGTGATCGGCGTGAATGCCCGGGACCTGCGCACCCTCGAGGTGGACCGGTCGGTCTTCGAGCGCATCGCGCCGGGCCTGCCGAACAACGTCGTGAAGATCGCCGAGTCGGGCGTGCGCGGTCCGCACGACCTGATCCGGTACGCGTCCGCGGGCGCTGACGCGGTGCTCGTCGGCGAGGGTCTGGTGACCCAGAAGTCGCCGCGTGACGCGGTGGCCGAACTGGTCAACGCGGGCAACCATCCGGCGACACCTAGGCCGGTCCGGTGACGACTCCGACGTTTCCGGATCTCGCCGGGCACTTCGGTAAGTACGGCGGCCGGTTCGTCCCGGAGGCCTTGATCAAGGCCCTGGACGAGCTGGACGCCGCGTACCGGTCGGCGAAGCAGGACCCGGAGTTCCAGGCACGGTTCCAGGACCTGCTGCTGAACTACGCGGGTGTGCCGTCGCTGCTCTACCGGGCGACCCGGCTCTCCGAGGCGCTCGGCGCGGAGATCCTGCTGAAGCGCGAGGACCTGAACCACACCGGCGCGCACAAGGTGCGCAACGTGCTCGGTCAGGCGCTGCTCGCCAAGCGGATGGGCAAGCCCCGCGTGATCGCCGAGACCGGTGCCGGCCAGCACGGTGTCGCCAGCGCCACGGCGGCCGCGCTGCTCGACCTCGAGTGCACGGTCTACATGGGCGAGATGGACACCGAGCGGCAGGCGCTCAACGTGGCCCGGATGCGGATGCTCGGCGCCACCGTCATTCCGGTGACCAACGGCTCCCGTACGCTCAAGGACGCTCTCAACGAGGCGCTGCGCGACTGGGTGACCACGGTCGACACCACCCACTACCTCTTGGGTACGGCGGCCGGCCCGCACCCGTTCCCGGAGCTGGTCCGCGACTTCGTCGGCGGTATCGGCGTCGAGGCCCGGGCACAGGTCCTGGAGATGACCGGCAAGCTGCCGGACGCTGTCGCGGCCTGTGTCGGCGGCGGCTCGAACGCGATCGGCATCTTCCACGCGTTCGTGCCCGACGAGGGCGTCCGCCTGTACGGCTTCGAGGCCGGCGGTGACGGCGTGGAGACCGGCCGGCACGCCGCTTCGATCACCGGCGGATCGGTGGGTGTGCTGCACGGTAACCGCACCTACCTGCTGCAGGACGACGACGGGCAGACGATCGAGTCGCACTCGATCTCGGCGGGGCTGGACTACCCGGGTGTCGGCCCGGAGCACGCCTGGCTGCACGACAGCGGCCGGGCCGTGTACGAGCCGGTCACCGACGCGGAGGCGATGGCGGCGTTCCAGCTGCTCTGCCGTACCGAGGGGATCATCCCGGCGATCGAGAGCGCGCACGCTCTCGCGGGCGTCGCGAAGATCGCTCCCCGGCTGCGTGCGGAGCTGGGCCGGACGCCGACGATCGTGGTGAACCTGTCCGGGCGTGGTGACAAGGACGTGCACACGGCCGGCGCCTACTTCGGCATCCTCGACCCGGTCGAGACGGTCGTACCCGGGGAGAACACGTGAGCATCGCTTCCACGTTCGCCGCGGCCGCGGCCGAGAACCGGTCGGTGCTGGTCGGCTGCATGCCGGCCGGGTTCCCGACGGTCGACGACAGCATCGAGCAGATGATCGAGATGCACCGGGCCGGCTGCGACGTGATCGAGGTCGAGCTGCCGTACTCGGACCCGGTGATGGACGGCCCGGTGATCCAGAAGGCGAGCGACATCGCGCTCGCGAACGGGGTCCGCACCCGCGACACCCTGAAGATCATCGACGCGGTCTCGTCGGCGGGTGCCACGGTCGTGCTGATGACCTACTGGAACCCGATCGAGAAGTACGGTGTCGACGCGTTCGCCCGTGACCTGGCCTCGGCCGGTGCCACCGGGCTGATCACGCCGGACCTGATCCCGGACGAGGCCGCCGAGTGGATCGCCGCCTCGGACGCGCACCAGATCGACCGCACGTTCCTGGTGGCACCCTCGTCGACCGACGAGCGGATCGCGATGACCCTGGCGAACTGCCGCGGTTTTGTCTACGCCACCGCGCTCATGGGTGTGACGGGCGCGCGTACGACGGTCTCCTCGCAGGCACCGGAGCTGGTCTCGCGGATCCGCGCGATCGACCCGAACCTGCCCATCGGCGTCGGCCTGGGCGTCGGCAACGGAAAGCAGGCCGCCGAGGTGGCCGCCTTCGCCGACGGCGTGATCGTCGGCAGCGCGCTGATCCGCTGCATGCTGGAGGCACCGGACCGGGCCACCGGCCTGGACCGGCTCCGCACCCTGAGCGCCGAACTGGCCGAGGGCGTCCGCTCCCGCTGACCGCTGGACCCGGCCGATGTCCCCCAGGGCATCGGCCCGGTCCTCGCCGGGGGTGCTTGTCCGGCTTCGTAGTGACATCGGCCGTCGCCTGACGTCGGCCCGGAGTTGCGAAATTGGGTCCTGCCCGGCCATCACACGGCGGCCTCGCGGCGGTAGCGTGTGCACCCGTGAACATCGCCGCCATCCCCAGTCCCACCACGTCGGTGTGGCACCTAGGACCGTTGCCGATCCGGGCGTACGCGCTCTGCATCATCCTCGGCATGGTCGCCGCCACGCTCATCCTGGAATACCGGCTGCGGCGCCGGGGTGTCGCGCAGTGGACCTCGCTCGACATCGTGGTGTGGGCGGTGCCGTTCGGCATCATCGGCGCCCGGATCTACCACCTCATCACCTCGCCCCAGGACTACTTCGGCGCCGACGGTGACCCGATCCGGGCCTTCTACATCTGGGAGGGTGGCCTCGGCATCTGGGGCGCTGTGGGCGGTGGCGCGATCGGTGCCTGGATCGCCGCCCGGCAGATCGGCCTGCCGCTGAGCGTCGTCGCCGACGCGCTCGCACCGGGACTGCCCGTGGCGCAGGCCATCGGCCGGTTCGGCAACTGGTTCAACAACGAGCTGTACGGCAAGGTCACCACCCTGCCGTGGGGTCTCGAGGTGCACGAGATGGACTCGGCCAACCCCGGCCACGCCACGGTGATCGACGGCGAGGCGGTGACCAAGCCGGAGCTCTACCACCCGACCTTCGCCTACGAGGCGATCTGGAACCTCGGCGTCGCCGGGCTGGTCTGGGGGCTCGACCGCAAGTTCAAGTTCGGCAAGGGACGGGCGTTCGCGCTGTACGTGATGGCGTACACGGCGGGCCGTGCCTGGATCGAGATGCTGCGTGTCGACGAGGCCAACACGTTCCTCGGCGTACGCATCAACGTCTTCGTCTCCTTCATCATCTTCGCCGCGGCCACTGTCTACTTCGTCGTGAAGAAGGGCCCCCGGGAGTACGTGGTGCCGATCGACGCACCGGACAGCGCCCCGGAGCCGGCCGTCGACAGCGACATCTCCCAGGTGGATGTGGCGGACGGCGAGCGCAGGCCGGCTATGCCGACCGCGTACCAGGTGGTGAGCGAGGAGCGGTTCCGGGAGTATCAGCGGACCGGTTTCCTGGCCCCCGTGGCGGCTCCGGCGGAGGCGGTTGCTGCCTCTGTCGGCGGTTCTGACCCGGTGGGTGGCTCTGCTTCGGTGGGTGGCTCTGCTTCCGTGGGTGGCTCTGCTTCCGTGGGTGGTTCCGGCGACAGCGATGAGGCCGGGAAATCCCGGCCCGCGGACGAGAACTGACCCGCGGTCACCGGCATGCGTACTGCCGTGGTGGTGGGCGCGGGGATGGCAGGGCTGGCCGCCGCGGGTGCGCTGTCGCGTACCGGATGGCGCGTCACGCTGCTGGAACGCGCTGAGCGGGTCGCCGCACCGCCCACCGCTGTGGTTCTCTGGCCCAACGGCCTGCGTGCCCTCGCCGCGCTCGACCCCGACGGCGGCTGGTCGGCGATCGCCGCACCGCTGCCCGACGGCGGTGTCCGCCGCCCCGACGGCCAGTGGCTGGTGGCGCCCCGGTCCCGGGCCGGCGCCGCCGCCGGCCCGGCCGCCGCTCACCTCGAGGACATCTACGACGCCCTGGTAGCCGGCCTCGGCGACCAGGTGGAGATCCGCACCGGCTTCGAGGCGACGGCCATCCGCACCGGCCGCCGCCTGCGCCCGGCGGTCACCGACGGCCGCACCACGATCGAGGCCGACCTCCTGATCGGCGCCGACGGCATCGACAGCCGGGTCCGGGCCACGCTGGCGCCCGAGTCGGTGGCGCTCGGCTCCGGTTTCGCCGCCTGGCAGGCAGTCATTCCCGCCTTCCGCGTGCCGCGGCTGGACGACGACCGCTGCCCGGGCGGTGAGATTCTCGGTGCGGGATATCGCTTCGTCGCCATTCCGCTCGGGGAGCGGGCCGCGGGCAAGGGCGGCGTCTACTGGGTCGCCACTGCCGCCGGTGCCACCCGGCCCGAGTCACCGGCCACCCAGCTGGCTCTGCTGCGCCGATGGTTCGCCGGTTGGCCGGAGCCGGTGGGTGAGCTGCTCGCCGCCACCCGGCCCGAGGAGTTGGTTCCGCAGGGTGTCCGTGAGCTGCGGCCACTGCCCCGCGCGTACGGGTTCGGGTCCGGGCCGGGCGGTGTGGTGCTGCTCGGAGATGCGGCTCATGCCATGCCGCATCACCTGGGGCAGGGTGCGTGTCTCGCGTTCGAGGACGCCGCTACGTTGCGGTCGCTGATGGCTGACGCCGCCCCGGGGCCGGATCTGTGCGGTGCGGTGGAGGCTTACAGCCGGATGCGGCGCCCGCGGACGACCACGGTGGTGCGGCAGAACCGGCGGATGTCCGCGGTGGTGCAGGCTCGGGGGCGGCTGGCTCTGCGGGCGCGGGATGCGGCCCTCAACCACATGCGGCCCCGGCTGCTGGGCCGCACCCTCGACCCGGTCGCCGACTGGACCCCACCCGACTGACCCCCCACGCCGCGATCTTGTGGCGTTCCGGGCTGCGGGTCGGCTCCATCGCGTGACGCGACTGCCGTCACCGGGCTCGGCGGCGGTGGGATCAAAGTGTGAGACGGGCGACGGCGATCTCGTGGTGGGATTCACCCGATCGACGCACCCGCGGGGCATCGTTCGGGAGCGTGTTCGAGCCGCCGCCCCATCCAGACCCGTAAGGAGCGGAACGTGAACGGCTCCTTACGGCGTACCAAATCTTGGGAACTGTGAGCCATTCGCCTTCAGAGGGCCACAGCCTCCGGCTCAGCGATACAAGCCGTACCCACGCGCCGGAATCCCACCTTCGTATACAGCCGCGCCACGTCGTCGTCCCCGGCCGACAGGAAGATCAGGTCCGTACCCGAGGCCAGCAGCCGCCCCGCCAGGGTGGCAGTGAGCTGCGACGCGTATCCCCGACGGCGCGCCGACGGCAACGTCGCCACCCCCACGATCTCGGCCACCTCGCCCACACGCTGGCTGGTGGCGGTGGTGAGGATCCCCTCCGTGGACGACTCGACCACGGCGGTCAGATAGTCCCCACTGTCGAACATGTCCCGCGCCTGCTGCACGGCCTCGTCGCTCAGCGGCGCCGCGGCATCCCGCTCCACCGGCCCCGCACCGTCGATGACCAGCGTCTTCTCCACCGTTTCCAGCGATGACCGATAGGCCGGCGCACCGAATCCGAGCCGTGCCACCGCCCGGGACGCCCGCAGGTCGGCCGCGAAGCTCGCCGCTGCCGGGTCGAGGTAGCGGATGGTCGCGCCACGAACCGGGAGATCCGGTACGAGGGCGGCGGGATCCAAGGTCAGCAGCGGTGCCAGAAGCACGGCGAGGCCGGCCGACCGCGCCACCGCGAGAAGGTCGGGTGTCGTCTCGTGGACCCACTCGAAGGTCTCCGGGAGACCCAGCTCCCGCTGGCGCTGCCGGGTGGCGGTTATGTCCGCCGCTGAAGGGGTGTGCGAACCGACCCTCGGCCGGGCATAGTAAGGCCAGCCCTCTCCCTCGCGGATGAAGAGAGTCAGCGAGCCGATCTCCTCGCTCCGCGACCAGGGACGAGGCAAAGCGTCGTAGAACCGTTCGAGTCGGTCGAAGAGGCCGGAATCCACTGGCGCCATCGCGCGAGACTACCGGTCCGCACACCGGCTGTGCTATTCAGTTCGTCCGCGAAGCAGTGCGAAGCCCGGATGCGGATCCATCCGGGGTTCGGCGGTTATGCGGTGCGAGGCTCGGAAGCAGATCCGTCCGGGTTCGGAAGACAGATCGGTCCGGCGTTCGAATGCGGGATCGGTGCGAGGACGGGCCGGTTGGCGGTCCGAGGTGTGACCAATCCGCATCTGGCGGAGATCAGTGTCTCTTAACGTAGACTCAAGAGACTTTGCAGGGCCGACGTCGTCCCGACCTAGAAATGAAACACCAGTGACGACAGGAGGCCCGGTGGCATATCCGCACCCCCAGGGGCTTTACGACCCGGCGCTCGAGCGAGACGCCTGTGGTGTGGCCTTTGTTGCCGACATTCACGGACGTCGCTCCCATGGCGTGGTCGACAAGGGCCTGTCGGCGCTGATCCGCCTGGACCACCGGGGCGCACGTGGCGCCGAGCAGAACACCGGCGACGGCGCCGGCATCATGATCCAGATTCCGGACGAGTTCTATCGCGCCGTGGCCGGTTTCGACCTGCCGCCGGCCGGGAGTTACGCCGCCGGTCTGGTCTTCCTGCCGACGGATCCCGCCGACGCGGCTCGGGCGATCAAGGTCTTCGAGAAGTATGTGCTCGTCGAGGGCGGCGAGGTGCTCGGCTGGCGCGACGTCCCGGTGGAGCCGGGTGTCCCGGGCGCCGACCTGGGCGCCTCGGCCGAGGATGCCCGCCCGGCGATCCGGCAGGTCTTCCTGTCCGCGGACCGGCTTGTCGACTCACCCGCCGGACGGGCCGGCGAGCGGCTCTCCGGCATCGAGCTGGACCGGGTGGCGTTCTGCATCCGAAAGCAGGCCGAGCGGGAGACCTCGCAGCGTGGTGTCCCGGCGTACTTCCCCTCGCTCTCGTCGCGCACCATCACGTACAAGGGCATGCTCACCCCGGAGCAGCTGCCGGCGTTCTTCCCGGACCTGACCGACGAGCGTGTCTCCAGCGCGATCGCCCTGGTGCACTCCCGGTTCTCGACGAACACGTTCCCGTCGTGGCCGCTGGCGCACCCGTACCGGTTGATCGCTCACAACGGTGAGATCAACACGATCCGCGGCAACAAGAACTGGATGGCGGCCCGCGAGGCGCTGCTGGCGTCACCGAACCTGCCGGGCAACATCAAGCGGCTGTTCCCGATCAACTCGCCGGAGGCTTCCGACTCGGCGAGCTTCGACGAGGTGCTGGAGCTGCTCCACCTCGCCGGGCGCAGCCTGCCGCACGCGGTGCTGATGATGATCCCGGAGGCGTGGGAGAACGACCCGGGGATGGAGCCGAAGCGGCGTGCCTTCTACCGGTTCCACGCGAGCCTGATGGAGCCGTGGGACGGTCCGGCCGCCGTGGCCTTCACCGACGGTACGGTCATCGGCGCGGTCCTGGACCGCAACGGCCTGCGCCCCGGCCGCTGGTGGCACACCGCCGACGGTCTCGTGGTGCTCGGTTCCGAGGCGGGTGTCATCGACTTCGCGACGGCTGACGTGGTGGCGAAGGGCCGCCTGCAGCCCGGCAAGATGTTCCTCGTCGACACCGAGGCCGGCCGCATCGTCCACGACGCCGAGATCAAGGCGGAGCTGGCCGACGCCGAGCCGTACGCGGACTGGCTGCACGCCGGCCTGATCGAGCTGGGCGACCTGCCCCCGCGTGAGCACGTCATCTACACGCACGACTCGGTGCTGCGCCGTCAGCAGGTGTTCGGCTACACCGAGGAGGAGCTGAAGATCCTGGTGGCGCCGATGGCGCGCTCCGGTGCCGAGCCGCTCGGCTCGATGGGCACGGACACCCCGATCTCGCCGCTCTCGACACGCCCGCGGCTGTTGTTCGACTACTTCCACCAGCTTTTCGCGCAGGTGACCAACCCTCCGCTGGACGCGATCCGCGAGGAGCTGGTCACCAGCCTGTCGGCGACCATCGGGCCGGAGCGCAACCTGCTCAAGCCCGGACCGGCGAGCTGCCGGCAGATCTCCCTGCCGTACCCGATCATCGACAACGACGAGCTTGCCAAGATCCTCTCGATCGACGAGGACGGCGACCTGCCCGGCTTCAAGGCGGTCCGGGTCTCCGGCCTGTACCCGCTGCGGGACGGTGCGGCAGGCATCAAGGCCCGCCTGACCCAGATCTGCCGGCACGTCTCGGAGGCGATCGAGGACGGCGTACGCATCCTCGTCCTCTCCGACCGCGACTCGAACGCCGACCTGGCACCGATCCCGTCGCTGCTGCTCACCGCGGCCGTGCACCAGCACCTGGTCCGGGAGCAGACGCGCACCCAGGTGGCGCTGGTCGTCGAGTCCGGTGACTGCCGCGAGGTGCACCACGCCGCGACGCTCATCGGCTTCGGTGCGGCCGCCGTCAACCCGTACCTGGCTTTCGAAAGCGTCGACGACCTGATCGCCACCGGCGCGCTGCCCGGGCTGGACCCGCGCAAGGCGGTCCGCAACTACGTCAAGGCGCTCGGCAAGGGCGTCCTGAAGATCATGTCGAAGATGGGTATCTCGACCGTCTCGTCGTACTGCGGTGCGCAGGTGTTCGAGGCCGTCGGCCTGGACAGCAAGCTGCTCCAGCGGTATTTCGCCGGCACGTCCGGCCGGATCGGCGGCGTTGGCCTGGCCGGCCTGCACGCCGAGGTCAAGGCGCGGCACCAGAAGGCGTACCCGGCCAACCCGGCGGAGCGGGCGCACCGCCGCCTCGAGGTCGGCGGCGAGTACCAGTGGCGCCGTGAGGGCGAGCTGCACCTGTTCAACCCGGAGACCGTCTTCCTGCTCCAGCACGCCACCCGCAGCAAGCAGTACGACGTCTTCAAGCGCTACACCTCCAAGGTGGACCAGCTGTCGGCGGAGGCCGGTCACCTGCGCGGCCTGTTCCGGTTCAAGCCGGACCGGCCGTCGATCGACATCAGCGAGGTCGAGCCGGCGAGCGAGATCGTCAAGCGGTTCGCCACCGGTGCGATGAGCTACGGCTCGATCTCCGCCGAGTCGCACGAGACCCTCGCCATCGCGATGAACCGCCTCGGCGGCAAGTCGAACACCGGCGAGGGCGGCGAGGACGTGGAGCGCCTCTACGACCCGCAGCGGCGTTCCAGCGTCAAGCAGATCGCCTCCGGCCGGTTCGGCGTGACCAGTGAGTACCTGGTCAACGCGGACGACCTGCAGATCAAGATGGCGCAGGGCGCGAAGCCCGGCGAGGGTGGTCAGCTGCCCGGTAACAAGGTGTGGCCGTGGATCGCGAAGACCCGGCACGCCACCCCGGGTGTCGGCCTCATCTCGCCGCCGCCGCACCACGACATCTACTCCATCGAGGACCTGGCCCAGCTGGTTCACGACCTCAAGATGGTGAACCCGGCCTCCCGCGTACACGTGAAGCTCGTCTCGGAGATCGGTGTCGGCACCGTCGCGGCGGGCGTGGCCAAGCTCAAGGCCGACGTGATCCTGATCTCCGGCCATGACGGCGGCACCGGCGCGTCACCGCTGAACTCGCTGAAGCACGCCGGCACCCCCTGGGAGCTGGGTCTGGCCGAGGCGCAGCAGACGCTGCTGCTCAACAAACTGCGTGACCGTGTCACCGTGCAGGTCGACGGTCAGCTCAAGACCGGCCGGGACGTGGTGGTCGCGGCGCTGCTGGGTGCCGAGGAGTTCGGTTTCGCCACGGCTCCGCTGATCGTCTCCGGCTGCATCATGATGCGCGTCTGCCACCTGGACACCTGCCCGGTCGGCATCGCCACCCAGAACCCGGTGCTGCGCGAGCGTTTCACCGGCAAGCCGGAATTCGTCGAGAACTTCTTCCTGTTCCTCGCCGAGGAGGTCCGTGAGCTGCTCGCCGAGCTCGGCTTCCGGAGCATCGACGAGGCGATCGGCCACGCCGAGGTGCTGAACGTGGCGACGGCTGTCGACCACTGGAAGGCGAAGGGCCTCGACCTGGCACCGGTGCTCTACGTGCCGGAGCTGCCCGAGGGCGCGGCCCGCCGCGGCGTCGTCGCTCAGGACCACGGCCTCGAGCTGGCCCTGGACAACGAGCTGATCGCCCTGGCGCAGCCGGCGCTCGCCGACGGCACACCGATCCGGGCCGAGCTGCCCACCCGCAACGACCAGCGCAGCGTCGGCGCCATGCTCGGTGGTGAGGTCAGCCGCCGGTACGGCGGCAACGGCCTGCCCGACGACACCATCTCGTTCACCCTGCGCGGCACCGGTGGCCAGTCGTTCGGCGCGTTCCTGCCGCGTGGCGTCACCCTGCGCCTGATCGGCGACACCAACGACTACGTCGCGAAGGGCCTCTCCGGCGGCCGGGTGATCGTGCGGCCGGCCGAGGACGCACCGTTCGTCGCCGAGGAGAACACCATTGCGGGCAACACCATCCTGTACGGGGCGACCGGCGGCGAACTGTTCCTTCGTGGACGGGTCGGCGAGCGGTTCGCGGTCCGCAACTCCGGTGGCTCCGCTGTCGTCGAGGGTGTCGGCGACCACGGCTGCGAGTACATGACCGGTGGTGTCGTGGTGGTGCTCGGGCCGACCGGGCGCAACTTCGCGGCCGGCATGAGCGGTGGCAAGGCGTTCCTGCTCGACCTCGACCAGTCCCTGGTCAACCCGGAACTGGTCGACCTGGCGCCGCTCACCGACGACGAGCGTGACCTGCTGCGCTCCCTGGTGGAGAAGCACCACGGTGAGACCGACTCGGCGGTCGCCCGCAGGCTGCTCAAGGACTGGACCAACTCGGTGGAACGGTTCACCGCTGTGGTGCCGCGCGACTACAAGCGCGTGATGGAACTTATCCGGACCGCCGAAGCCGCCGGTCGCAACGTTGACGAGGCGGTCATGGGGGTCACCAGTGCCTGATCCGAACGGTTTCCTCCGGTACGAGCGTCAGCTGCCGAAGCGCCGTCCGGTTCCGATCCGCCTGATGGACTGGAAAGAGGTCTACCCGCCCGCGGGTGAGGAGCTCATCCGGGACCAGGCGACTCGCTGCATGGACTGCGGTATCCCGTTCTGCCACGACGGCTGCCCGCTCGGCAACCGCATCCCGGACTGGAACGACCTGGTGCGTACCGGTGCGTGGGAGGCGGCGATCGAGTCGCTGCACGCCACCAACAACTTCCCGGAGTTCACCGGGCGGCTGTGCCCCGCGCCCTGCGAGGCGGCGTGCGTACTGGGCATCGGGGACGACCCGGTGACCATCAAGCAGGTCGAGGTGGAGATCGCCAACCACGCCTTCGGGCGCGGCCTGGTGCCGCAGCCGGCGCCGGTGGCGACCGGCAAGTCGGTCGCGGTGATCGGTTCCGGTCCGGCCGGTCTGGCGGCTGCCCAGCAGCTGGCACGGGCCGGTCACGCGGTCACTGTCTACGAGCGCGACGACCGGATCGGCGGCCTTCTCCGGTACGGCATTCCCGACTTCAAGATCGAGAAGGACGTCATCGACGCCCGCCTGGCGCAGATGTCGGCCGAGGGCGTGGTCTTCCAGACCGGTGTCCAGGCGGGTGTCGACGTCACCGCCGACGACCTGCGCGAACGGTACGACGCGGTGTTGCTCGCGGCCGGCGCGCTGGCCGGGCGGGACGCTCCGGAGACACCCGGCCGCGATCTCAACGGCGTGCACCTGGCGATGGAGCACCTGGTCCCGGCCAACCGCATGGTCGCCGGCCTGCAGGACACCACGCCGATCGACGCCAAGGGCAAGCACGTGATCATCATCGGCGGCGGTGACACCGGCGCCGACTGCCTCGGTGTCGCGCACCGCCAGGGCGCCGCGTCGGTCACCCAGCTCGACCAGTACCCGCTGCCGCCCGAGTTCCGCACCGGCCTGAAGGACCCGTGGCCGACCTGGCCGATGATCCTGCGCAACTACGCGGCCCACGAGGAGGGCGGCGACCGCGTCTTCGGCGTGGCCGTGCAGGAGTTCGTCGGTGACGGCGCGGGCAACCTCACCGGGATCCGCATCGCCGAGGTCAAGGTGGAGCGCATCGACGGGGTGCGCACGGTGACGATCACGCCGGGTTCGGAGCGCGAGTTGCGCGCCGATCTGGTCCTTCTCGCGATCGGTTTCGAGGGTACGGAGGACCAGCCCCTGCTGTCGCAGTTCGGGTTGACCCGTAACCGCCGCCGGGTGCTCGACGCCGACCAGACCTGGCAGACCGAGGCCGAGGGTGTGTTCGTGGCCGGCGACATGCACCGGGGCGCTTCGCTGATCGTCTGGGCGATCGCCGAGGGCCGCGCGGCGGCGGCAGCCATCCACGACTACCTGGGTGCCGCCGGTGAGCTGCCGGCACCGGTGCGTGCGGATCAGCAGCCGCTCGCCGTCTGAGCTCGGCACGCTCGCCGTCTGAGCTCAGCGGACTCGTTCTCTGAGTGCGGCAGTGGAGACAGGCTCGTCGCCCCGGTTCGGGGTGGCGGGCCTTTTTCCGCTGGTCATGGTGTGCTTCGGTCGTACCGTAGAAGGGGTTGTGGCATGTGCCGACGAGCGCCGGAAGGCGACCGATAAGCTTCAAGTCGCGGTCGCTGAAGCCCGCGGACGACGCAGCGCACCCGCCCACCCGGGTTGACCTCGCCGTCGATACCCGCAGTTCATGCTGATGACCGGGGTCGGCCGCCGAGCCGCCCCAGGAGAAGGACTAGCCTGATGGCCGTGACACGCCGCGCAAAGATCGTCTGTACGATGGGCCCCGCGACCGCCCAGCCCGAGCGCATGCTCGGCCTGGTCGAGGCGGGGATGAACGTGGCTCGGTTGAATTTCAGCCACGACACCCACGAGAGCCACAAGAACATCTACGAGATGGTCCGCGCCGCCGCCGAGAAGGCCGACCGCCCGGTCGCCGTCCTCGCCGACCTGCAGGGTCCGAAGATCCGTCTCGGCAAGTTCGCCGACGGCCCGCACCGCTGGGAGACCGGCGACCGCGTGGTCATCACCAGCGATGACATCCTCGGCACCCGGGAGCGCGTCTCCTGCACCTATACGAAGCTGCCGCACGAGGTCAAGGTCGGTGACCGCCTCCTGATCGACGACGGCAAGGTCGCGATCGAGGTGACCGGCGTCGAGAACGAGGACATCCAGTGCCTCGTCGTCGAGGGCGGCCCGGTCAGCAACAACAAGGGCGTCTCGCTGCCCAACGTCGCGGTGAGCGTTCCCGCGCTGAGCGACAAGGACGAGGAGGACCTGCGCTTCGCGCTGAGCCTCGGCGTCGACCTGATCGCGCTCTCGTTCGTCCGCGCGGCCGAGGACATCAACCTCGTCCACAAGATCATGGACGAGGAGGGCCGCCGGGTCCCGGTCATCGCCAAGGTGGAGAAGCCGGAGGCTGTCGAGCAACTCGAGGCCATCGTGCTCGCCTTCGACGGTGTCATGGTCGCCCGCGGTGACCTCGGCGTCGAGCTGCCGCTGGACCAGGTTCCGCTGGTGCAGAAGCGCGCCGTGCAGCTCTGCCGGGAGAACGCGAAGCCCGTCATCGTCGCCACCCAGATGCTCGACTCCATGATCGAGAACTCGCGCCCGACCCGCGCCGAGGCCTCCGACGTGGCGAACGCGGTGCTCGACGGCACCGACGCGGTCATGCTCTCCGGCGAGACGAGCGTCGGCAAATACCCGGTGCTCACGGTCAGCACGATGGCGAAGATCGTCACCACCACCGAGGGTGGCGGCATGGGTGTGCCGCGGCTCCAGCACGACCCGCGCACGCACGGTGGCGCCCTGACCGTCGCCGCCTCGCAGATCGCCCGCAACATCGGCGCCAAGGCCCTGGTCGCCTTCTCGCAGACCGGTGACACCGTGCGCCGCCTGGCCCGCCTGCACTGCGACCTCCCGCTGTACGCGTTCACCCCGGTCGCCGAGGTCCGCAACACGCTGGCCCTGAGCTGGGGTGTGGAGACGTTCCTGACCGACTTCGTCGAGCACACCGACGACATGTTCCGTCAGGTCGACGCGAAGATGCTGGGTCTCGGCCTGGCCAAGCCCGGCGACTACGTCGTCGTCGTGGCCGGCAGCCCGCCCAACGCGCCCGGCTCCACCAACACCCTCCGCGTGCACCAGCTCGGCTCGCTCGTCGACCCGGCGACGGTGTGACCTTGCACGTCCGGGGGCAGGCCGCCGTCGATCGGCTTCTCGAACTGCTCGACCTGAAGCGGATCGACGCGGCCACCTTCCAGGGCGACAGCCCGCAGACCGGTGCGCAGCGCGTGTTCGGCGGCCAGGTCGCCGGGCAGGCGCTGGTCGCCGCCGGTCGCACCGTTCAACCCGATCGGCAGGTCCACTCGCTGCACGGCTATTTCGTGCGCCCCGGCGACCCGACCGTGCCGATCACCTTCCACGTCGAGCACATCCGGGACGGCCGCTCCTTCTCGGTCCGCCGTTCCACCGCCAGCCAGCACGGCAAGACGATCTTCTTCATGTCGGCGTCGTTCCAGGTGCCGGAGGAGGGGCTGGATCACCACACCCCGGCTCCGACCGACGTGCCGGCACCCGAGGACGTCCCCACGATGCTGGACTGGGTCGAGAAGTACCCGGACCGGATGGCGCTGTTCAAGGCCTCACCGCAGGCGGTGGACGTGCGCTACGTGGGTGTGCCCGGCTGGGTGCCGCCCGGCGACCGGGAGATCGACCCGCAGCAGCGGGTCTGGATGCGCATCGACGGCAAGCTGCCCGACGATCCGCTCCTGCATGCCTGCGCTCTGACCTATGCCTCGGACCTTTCGCTGCTGGACTCGGTTCTGTCCACGCACGGTGAGGTTTGGGGGCCTGGTGGTGTGATCGGGGCCAGCCTTGATCACGCGCTCTGGCTGCATCGGCCGTTCCGCGCTGACGAGTGGTTCCTCTACGACAGCATCAGTCCGTCGGCGAGTGGGGCGCGGGGGCTGGCGAACGGGCGGATGTTCACCCGGGACGGACGGCACATCGCCAGTGCTGTGCAGGAGGGTCTGCTGCGCAGGGTCGGCGGCTGACCGGTCTTTGTGGGAGAACCCCGCCGGAGTGGATCCCGGTCCGGCGACTGACCGCGTGCGGATCCACTCCCGGCGGGGCCGGGGACAAGCTCTCTCACCTGCCACCCCCGGGCCTGTCCACCTCGCGGCCGCGCCCGGCCGGGAGGCCCTCGACGCCTTCCGGCGAGTCCGGTGCCGATGGCAGATCCCTGGGGACCATGTCGGTGGAGGCCGTCCGGGCGGTTCCGGTGATGCCGGCCTGGGCGAGCATGACGTCCAGGTCCGCGGTGGTGCGGACCACCTGGTCGTGAAAACTCTCGCTGCCTTTTTCCGCGCTGTTGTTCCCGGGGACGGGCTCGGCGGGGTTCTTGGCCGCCTTGGCGGTCTCGCCGGGGGCGGTGACCGTGGAGGCGCTGGTGCGGGCGCGATGCCGGGCCGGCGAACGGGCCGGGGCATCCTCGAAATCGGTCAGACCGGCCGAGTAACCGGCCACGCCGGCGGCCCGCTCGGGCGGCAGCTCCAGGATGTCCTTGCGGCTCGGCGCGACCTCACGCAGCCGGAACGCCGTCACCAGGTCCGCGACGGCGCGGAGCACACCCAGCCCGCCGAGCGTGACGATCGCCAGCTCGGCGGTGCGGGAGAACGAGCTGGCCGAGAAGAACCCCAGTGCCGTCTCGAGCACGCCGACGGTCACCAGCAGGCTCCACACCCGGTCCGAGCCGCGCGTCATGATCCCCACCGCGACGTCCACGGCGCCGCGCACCATCAGGTACCAGCCGATCAGGGACGCCGGCGTGGTGAAGCTCGAGTCGGGTGCGGTCAGCATCACCGCGGCGGTGGCGGTGAACAGCACGGTCAGTCCCGCGTTGAGCCACCACGTACGCGTACCGGCCAGGGCTCGCAGCAGCTCGCACACCGCGCCGAACAGGATCACCGGGCCGGCCACCGAGGCGATGTCGGTGGGCTCCAGCCGCAGTACCGCCCACGCGATCGCCAGCCACGCCGTCCCGGCGAACATCAGGAAGCCCCACATGCTCCCGCGTGCGACGGTCAAGGGCGAAGAACCGGACCACAACATGAGGCCTCCCGCAGCAGCTGTCACTGCCATGACAGCATCCGGTGCGGGTCCCGGCCCCGGGTTCGCGCATATTGCCTCCGGCGGGATCGGGAACGTGCAATTTCACCGCCGCTTTATCGGGCTCTTAACGCGCGCGTCACGAGGCCGAAATGAAATGCCGTGAAATGGCCCGGGTGGCTCATCGTTGCCGAATTGTTCCCCGTTGCGGCCGCGCTGACCGGTCTGCCCGCGCTCAGGTCGCATAGATGTGCGTGAACCTGCGCGAATGCAAGATCTTTTGTGCCCCCGGTGGGATTCGAACCCACACTGTATGGTGTTTGAGACCATCTTCTCTGCCGGTTGGAATACAGGGGCCGACCTGCCCATCTTGGCATGCCCGCGCGGCCTTAATCCAACCGGGCCTATAGCTCGGCTTATAGAACCGGCAGGTGTTGGTCACGCCAGGATGAGTCCTCGACAGCGTACCCACTAGGCTTAGGGCGGCGGTACCCACATACCGGGGTGTCGCGACATCGACGTTCTGGGGGTAGGGGTTTCCGTGGCCGACACGCAGGCTGGTGCCGAGCGCAAGCGGGTGCTCATCGCCGAGGACGAGGCCCTGATCCGGCTGGACCTCGCGGAGATGCTCGTCGAGGAGGGCTACGACGTCGTCGGCGAGGCAGGCGACGGCGAGACCGCCGTGCGCCTGGCCGAGGATCTGAAGCCGGACCTGGTCATCCTGGACATCAAGATGCCGATCATGGATGGCCTGGCGGCCGCCGAGCGCATCGCGGGCGGCCGGATCGCACCGGTGGTCATCCTGACCGCGTTCAGCCAGCGTGATCTGGTGGAGCGGGCCCGCGCGGCCGGCGCGATGGCGTACCTGGTCAAGCCCTTCCAGAAATCCGATCTCGTGCCGGCCATCGAGATCGCGCTCTCGCGGTACTCGGAGATCGCCGCCCTGGAGTCCGAGGTGGCCGGCCTGACCGACCGCCTGGAGACCCGCAAGTCGGTGGAGCGCGCCAAGGGCGAGCTGATGACGAAGTACTCGATGACCGAGCCGCAGGCGTTCAAGTGGATCCAGCGGACCGCGATGGATCACAGGATGACCATGCGTGAGGTGGCCGATCGGATCCTCGCCGAGGGTCAGGAACCCGGCACCACCCAGGCATAAGTTGACCTTGACAGTCGATCGTCCGTAACACTCTCCTCGCGCACCCGGTCACGGCACGTAACGGTTCGGTCAAAGCCCGTTTGAACGCTACCGAGCTGTGACTCTCCTGGGATAGCGTCCGGCCCCATGACGGGCAGAGTGCGCTGACCCTGGCACGGCAAGTGCCAATCACCGCATGGTGGCCCGGTGGGTTCGGTAATGGAGGAGGGTTCCAACCTTGAGGCAGGTTCTCGCGCGAGCGATCGGCGGAGTGGCCATCATCGGGCTGCTCGCCGGTTCGGCAGCTTGTAATAAGGATACGAGCAGCGATACGGCGACGGGTTCGAACTGCGGCTACAAGCTTGCGTTCTTCGGCGCGCTCACCGGTTCGGCCGCAAACCTGGGTGTCAACATCTCGCAGGGCTTCGAGCTCGCGATCACCCAGTACAACGAGAAGAAGGGGTCGACCTGCATCGAGGTCGCCAAGTTCGACTCGCAGGGCGCGGCTGAGGTAGCACCCGGTGTCGCTCGTAGCCTGGTGGCGGACAAGAAGATCATCGGTGTCGTCGGCCCGCCGTTCTCCGGCGAGTCGGAGGCGGCCGACCCGATCTTCGAAGAGGCGGGTCTGGCCACGATCACCCCGTCGGCGACTCGGGTCTCCCTGTCGTCGAAGGGCTGGAAGACGTTCCACCGTGCGGTGGCGAACGACGACGCGCAGGGTCCGGCCGCTGCGGCGTACATCAAGGACACTCTGAAGGCTGAGAAGGTCTTCGTCGCCGACGACCAGTCCGCGTACGGCGCTGGTCTGGCCGACGTCGTCAAGACCACGCTGGGCGCCGCTGTGGTGGCCAGCGACAAGACCGAGGGTGACGGCAAGCAGGCCGACTTCTCGGCGCTGGTGCAGAAGGTCGTGTCCAGCGGCGCGACGGCGCTGTTCTACGGCGGCTACTACACGAACGCGGGCCTGATCCGCAAGCAGCTGACCACGGCCGGCTGGAAGGGCACGCTGCTCGGCGGCGACGGCATGAAGGACCCGGGCCTGGCCAAGGCCGCGGGTAACGCCGCTGCGGCGGGCACCATCGTGACCTGCCCCTGCTCGCCGGCCGAGGCCGCGGGCGAAGAGTTCAACACCGCGTTCAAGGCCAAGTGGGGCGTCCCCGCGGGTACCTACTCCGACGTGGCGTTCGACGCGGCGAACATCCTCCTGCAGGGTATCGAGGCGGGCAACACGACGACCGAGAAGCTCAACACCTACCTGTCGACGGTGAACTACAAGGGCATCGCCAACACCTACAAGTGGACTGCGACCGGCGAGCTCGACCCCACCCTGATCAAGGTGTGGGCGTTCAAGTTCGACGCCGCCGGTGTGGATGTGGCGGACCAGGAGATCAAGGTTTCCTGACCTTTCGGCGGTAACTTTTTGAAGGCCGGTGTGGCCGGATGATCTCCGGCCACACCGACCTCGTCGTTTTGGAGCCCTCTTGTGAATTTTTCCGGTCTGATTCAAGATTTCGGGCCGCTGACGATCGCCGGCCTTACACAGGGCGCCATCGTCGCTCTGTTCGCCCTGGGCTATACCCTCGTCTACGGCGTTCTCCGGCTGATCAACTTCGCCCACTCCGAAGTCTTCCTCGTCGGCACGTACGCGTGTCTGATCGTCTGGGGGTTCTTCGGACTCGACCAGAACTCCGCGACCCCCGGCATGGGGGCGGTGATCGGTTATCTCCTGCTCGGCCTGGTGGCCGCGATCGCCATCTCCGGTGTCACAGCACTGGCCGTCGAGGTGGTGGCATACCGGCCGCTGCGGCGGCGTAACGCGCCGCCGCTGGCGTTCCTGATCACCGCGATCGGTGCCTCGCTGTTCATCTCGGAGGTCGTCGGCGTTCTCACCCACCGTAACCAGCGTGGCGTGCCGAACCTGATCCAGCCGAAGGACGTCCTGGTCATCGGCAACATGCACATCACGAACCTGCAGATTCTCATCATCACGCTCGCGCTGGTGAGCATGTTCGCGCTGGACCAGTTCATCAACCGGTCGCGGCTGGGCCGCGGTATCCGTGCGGTGGCGCAGAACCCGGACGCGGCGGCGCTGATGGGCGTCAACAAGTCCCGCGTCATCCTGCTGGTCTTCCTGGTCGGCGGCGTGATGGCCGGAATCGCAGCGGTGATGTACGACCTGAAGATCGGTGTCACCCGGTTCGACGCCGGCTTCATCCTCGGCATCGAGGCGTTCACAGCCGCCGTCCTCGGCGGTATCGGTAACCTCCGCGGTGCACTGCTGGGCGGCCTGCTACTCGGCCTGGTGCAGGTCTATGCGGCGAGCCTGCTCGGCTCGGAGTGGCTGCGTGCGGCGGCGTTCATCATCCTGGTGCTGATCCTGCTGTTCCGCCCGACCGGCCTGTTGGGTGAGTCTCTGGGGAGGTCCCGCGCATGAGCACGGCCAATGGAAAGACGAACGGCCGCGCGCTGCGGGGCCTGCTGGGCCGGCAGCATCTGGCGGTCCGGGTGCTCATCATGGTGCTGGTCGCGGTGGGCGCGTACATGCTGCCCTATGTCGGCTCGATCCCGCTGATCGGCCCGCAGATCGTCACCCAGGGCATCGACTGGTCCAGCGCGCTGTTCAACATGTCCTACTACGTGTTGCTGGCGCTCGGCCTGAACGTGGTGGTCGGGTACGCCGGTCTGCTGGACCTCGGATACGTCGGCTTCTTCGCGGTGGGTGCGTACTGTGCGGCGCTGCTGACCTCGCCGGACAGCATCCTGGGCACGGAGTGGGCCTGGCTCGCGTCCATCCCTATCGCCCTCGCGATCACCATGGTGGCGGGCGTGATCCTGGGCTGGCCGACGCTACGGCTACGTGGCGACTATCTGGCGATCGTGACGCTCGGCTTCGCCGAGATCATCCGGATCGTGGCGACGAGCACCGACTTCCTCCGTGGCGAGCGCGGCTTCAGCAGCATCCCGCACCCGCCCGGCCAGGGCGCGGACGGCAAGCCGATCTTCGGTGTGGCCGACGCGACCCCGTACTTCTGGCTCGGGCTCTCCGTGATCATCCTGGTCATCCTGGGTGTGCGGAACCTGGACCGGAGCCGGGTCGGCCGGTCCTGGCTGGCGATCCGGGAGGACGAGGAAGCCGCCGAGATCATGGGCGTGCGGACCTTCAAGTACAAGCTGTGGGCGTTCGCTATCGGTGCCTTCATCGGTGCTCTGGGCGGCACCATCTGGGCCGGCAACCAGAACTTCATCAACTCGGCGACGTTCCAGTTGCAGTTCTCGATCCTGGTTCTGGCGGGTGTGGTCATGGGTGGCTCCGGCAACATCGCCGGCGCGATCCTCGGCGGCGCCCTGATCTCCTACATCCCGGATCGGCTGCGGGGCATCGAGGCGGGCGGCGTCGACCTGTACGAGTACCGGTTCGCGATCTTCGGCTTCGCCATTATTTTGATCATGGTGCTGCGGCCGCAGGGTCTGCTACCGAGCAGACGGCGGGCGATGGAGCTGAAGGATCGGGAGAAGGAGGTGGCTCCGCAATGAGCGAGCTTGCGAGCGAATCATTCGGCTCAGTTCTGAACTCAGGGCGACGCCGGAGCGCAGCGGAGGTGGCGTCATGAGCGAGCTTGCGAGCGAATCATTCGGCTCAGTCTTGAGCTCAGGGCGACGCCGGAGCGCAGCGGAGGTGGCGTCATGAGTGAGCCGCATGTGGATACTCCGGAGCAGATGGACGCGGCGAACGCCCGGCGGTCTGACGAGGCGATCCCGACCGGTCCGGCCTCCGAGGGTCAGCCGCACTCCACGCGGCCGGCCGACCCCGACGCCCTGCTCGAGGTCGACAACGTGACGCTGCGGTTCGGCGGCGTCGTGGCGCTCAACGGCGTGAGCTTCACCCTGCGCAAGGGTGAGATCTTCGGGCTGATCGGCCCGAACGGCGCCGGCAAGACCACCTGCTTCAACGCGATCACGGGCGTGTACCGGCCGACCGAGGGTGGGATCCGGTTCCAGGGCCAGTCGATCGTCGGCAAGAAGCGGCACCAGATCACCACGTCGGGCATCGCGCGTACGTTCCAGAACGTGCGGCTCTTCCCGGAGATGACCGCGCTGGAGAACGTGATGGTGGGCGCGGACGCCCACCACAAGACCAGCGTGATCAGCGCGCTGTTCCGCCTGCCGCGGTTTTGGAGAGAGGAACGGTCCGGCCGCGCTCGCTCGCTGGAACTGCTCCGCTTCGTCGGCATCGAGCACCGGGCCGGCGAGGTCAGCCGGAACCTCTCCTACGGTGAGCAGCGCCGCCTGGAGATCGCCCGGGCGCTCGCGACCGAGCCCACCCTGCTCTGCCTGGACGAGCCGGCCGCCGGCTTCAACCCGGCGGAGAAGGTCGAGCTCCTCAACCTGATCAAGAGGATCCGCGACACCGGCGTGACGGTCCTGCTGATCGAGCACGACATGCGCCTGGTGATGGGGGTGACCGACCGGATCGTGGTGCTGGAGTTCGGCAAGAAGATCGCGGAGGGCACGCCCGCCGAGGTGCGCGACAACCCGGCGGTCATCGCCGCCTATCTGGGGGTGCCCACCGATGCTGCTTGAGTTGCGCGACATCACCCTGCTGTACGGGCGCATCCAGGCGCTGCACGGCATCAGCCTGAACGTGGCGCAGGGCGAGATCGTGGCGCTGATCGGCGCTAACGGCGCCGGAAAGTCGACCACGATGCGGGCGATCTCGGGTCTGCGCCCGATCGCTCAGGGCTCGATCCACTTCAACGGCGAAGAGATCACCAAGATGCGCGCCGACGTGCGGGTGGTGCGCGGTGTCTCGCAGTCGCCGGAGGGCCGTGGCATCTTCCCCGGCATGACGGTCCGCGAGAACCTCGAGATGGGCGCGTACACCAAGCGCGACCGCACCGAGATCAACGAGGACATGGATCGGGCGTTCACGCTCTTCCCGCGCCTGAAGGAGCGGGAGAAGCAGTTCGGAGGCACGCTGTCCGGCGGTGAGCAGCAGATGCTCGCCGTGGGCCGCGCGCTGATGAGCCGGCCGAAGCTGCTGCTGCTCGACGAGCCGTCGATGGGTCTGGCGCCGATGCTGATCCAGCAGATCTTCGACATCATCGTCGAGATCAACCAGCAGGGCACCACGGTGCTGCTCGTCGAGCAGAACGCACAGCAGGCCCTGTCCCGGGCGCATCGCGCGTACGTTCTGGAGACTGGCCAGATCGTCAAAGAGGGCACCGGCCAGGAGCTGTTGCACGACCCCGCGGTGAAGGACGCCTACCTCGGCGTCGCCTGACTTTCGCTTACCCCTAGGAGTACCCCATGTTCCGCACCACCCCCGGCCGGCGGGCGATCCTCGGCCTGGCTGTCGCGGCGGCGATGACCGTGTCGCTGTCCGCCTGCGGCGAGGAGACCGATTCCGGTTCCACCGCCCCGGCGACCAACACCTCCGCCGACACGTCGCTCGCCGACAAGGTCCCGGCCGACATCAAGACCAAGGGCACCCTGGTCATCGGCAGCGACTCGACCTACGCGCCGAACGAGTTCCTGGACGCCGACGGCAAGACGATCATCGGCTTCGACGTCGACCTGTTCGACGCGGTCGCCGCCAAGCTCGGCCTCAAGACCGAGTGGCAGACCGCCACCTTCGACAGCATCATCCCCGGCGTGAGCAGCGGGAAGTACGACGTCGGCGTCTCCTCGTTCACGATCAACGAGGACCGGATGAAGGAGGTCAACATGATCTCCTACTTCGCCGCGGGCACCCAGTGGGCCGCCAAGACCGGCACGACCGTCAGCCCCGACGACGCCTGCGGCAAGAAGATCGCCGTGCAGACCGCGACGGTCCAGGTCGACGACCTGACCGCCAAGTCGAAGGCGTGCACCGACGCCGGCAAGCCGAAGATCACCATCGACCAGTACCAGGCGCAGTCGGACGCCACCAACGCCGTGGTGACCGGTAAGGACGAGGCGATGCTCGCCGACTCCCCGATCGTCGCGTACGCGGTGAAGCAGACGAACGGCCAGCTGGCCCTGCTCGGCGAGATCTACGACTCCGCGCCGTACGGATACGCGGTCGGCAAGGACAAGACCGAGTTCGCCGCCGTCATCTCGGAGGCGGTCAACGCGGTCATCGCCGACGGCTCCTACAAGACGGCCCTCGACAAGTGGGGCGTCGCGGCCGGTTCGGTGGCCACCTCCGCGGTGAACCCGAAGGCCTGAGCCGTCTCAGCATGACGGATCAGACGACGACCGGACGGGCACGGCCTGAAGCGATCAAGGCTGTGCCCGTGCGGCACCCCGGCAGGTGGGTGACGATCGCCGTACTCGCGGTGCTCGGCGCCATGTTCCTGCACATGCTCCTCACCAACGACCAGTTCCGCTGGTCGTTCATCTTCGTCTCGTACGAAGAGGGCAAGCGCGGTGTGATGTTCACCGAGCCGGTCCTGGAGGGCCTGCGCGGCACCCTGCTGCTCACGGTCTTCTCGATGCTGATCGGCGTCGTGCTCGGCGTGGTCGTGGCGATCATGCGGCTCTCGCCGAACAAGGTCCTCTCCTCGGTGGCGTGGCTCTACACCTGGTTCTTCCGGGCCGCGCCGCGTCTCGTGCTCGCCGTGGTGTTCGGCAACCTGAACATCCTGTGGAGCCGGGTCGGCTTCGGCCTGCCGTTCGACAAGCAGATCGGTGCGCTGTTCGGCATCGACAATTTCAACGGCCAGATCTGGAGCATCGAGTCCAAGGATCTGCTCGCCGGCTTCGTCGCCGCGATGCTCGCGCTCGGGCTGTCGGAGGCCGCCTACATGGCGGAGATCGTCCGGGCCGGCATCCAGTCGATCGACGAGGGTCAGGCCGAGGCCGCGGTGGCGCTCGGCATGTCACGCGGCCAGGTCCTGCGCCGGATCGTGCTGCCGCAGGCCATGCGGGTGATCGTGCCGCCCACCGGCAACGAGGTCATCGCGATGCTGAAGGACACCTCGGTGGTCGCCTTCGTGCCGGTCACCGCGGAGCTCTTCTTCCAGCTCCGGGCCGTGTCGGCGCGGACGTTCGTGGTTCTGCCGGCCCTGGTCGCCGCCCTGATCTGGTACCTGATCATGTGCAGCGTCCTGATGATCGGCCAGTACTTCCTGGAGCGGCACTTCAGCAGGGGCTACGGCGCCGCGGGCAGGGCCCGCCTCCGCCTGCGGACGATCCAGGCCGAGCAGGGCAGCGCGACTTCGGGAGGTCCTCCATGACCGATAAAACCCATATGGTACGGGCGGAGAGCGTTCATAAATCGTTCGGATCGCTGGAGGTCCTCAAGGGCGTCGACCTGACGGTGGCCCGCGGCGAGGTGTCCTGTGTCCTGGGACCCTCCGGTTCCGGGAAGTCGACGTTCCTGCGCTGCATCAACCACCTCGAGAAGATCAACGCCGGCCGGATCGAGGTCGACGGCGATCTCGTCGGTTACCGCGAACGTGGCGGCAAGCTGCACGAGATGGGTGAGCGGGACGTCGCCCGCCAGCGCCAGTCGATCGGCATGGTGTTCCAGCGGTTCAACCTCTTCCCGCACATGACGGTGCTCCAGAACGTCATGGAGGCGCCCTGCCGGGTCAAGCGGGAGAGCAAGCGTGAGGTCCGCGACCGTGCGGCCGCGCTGCTCGACCGGGTGGGCCTCGGCGAGAAGGTCGAGAACTACCCCAGTCAGCTCTCCGGCGGCCAGCAGCAGCGGGTCGCGATCGCCCGGGCCCTGGCGATGCGGCCGAAGCTGATGCTCTTCGACGAGCCGACGAGCGCCCTCGACCCGGAGCTCGTCGGTGAGGTCCTGGACGTGATGAAGAACCTGGCCCGCGACGGTATGACGATGATCGTCGTGACCCACGAGATCGGCTTCGCCCGCGAGGTTGCCGACAACGTGGTCTTCATGGACGGCGGTGTCATCGTCGAACAGGGCCCGCCGAACGAGATCATCGCGAATCCGCAGCAAGAACGCACCAAGGCATTCCTGAGCAAGGTGCTGTAAAGCGGGCGGGGCGGTCGGCAAACTTGTCGGAGGTCGCGACTAGAGTTCACCGACGTGAGCGACGACGCCCAGACCCCCCGCCTGCTGCTGCTCGACGGCCACTCGCTGGCCTACCGGGCCTATTTCGCGTTGCCGGTGGAAAACTTCAGCACCGCCACCGGCCAGCCGACGAACGCTGTGTTCGGCTTCACGTCGATGCTCATCAACATGCTGCGCGACGAGAAGCCGACGCACATCGTGGTCGCCTTCGACGTCTCGCGGAAATCCTTCCGCACCGAGAAATACGCGGATTACAAGGCCGGCCGGTCCGAGACCCCGCAGCCGTTCCAGGGTCAGGTCAGCCTGATCAAGGAGGTCCTCGAGGCGCTGCGCATCCCCGTGGTGGAGAAGCCGAACTACGAGGCTGACGACGTCATCGCCACCCTCTCCACCCAGGCGCGTGAGGCCGGCATGGAGGTGGTCATCTCCACCGGCGACCGGGATGCCTTCCAGCTGGCCGGCGAGCACGTCACGATCCTCTACCCGGTGCGCGGCGTCTCCGAGGTCTGGCGGATGACCCCCGAGGCCATCGAGACGAAATATTTCGTGCCGCCGTCCCTCTATCGCGACAAGGCCGCCCTGGTCGGCGAGACCAGCGACAACCTGACCGGGGTTCCCGGTGTCGGCGACAAGACCGCCGCGAAATGGATCAAAGAGTTCGGCGGCCTGGACGGCATCATCGCGAATGTCGACAAGATCAAGGGCAAGGCGGGCGAGAGCCTGCGCGCCCACCTGGCCGAGGTGATGCGCAACTACGACCTCAACGCCCTGATCTGCGACCTCGAGCTGCCGCTTGCCCCCGCCGACGTGCGCTGGCCCGGCTGGGATCGCGAGGCGGTGCACCAGGTCTTCGACGCGCTCGAGTTCCGGGTGCTGCGCGAGCGGCTCTATTCCTACCTCGACGCCGTCGAGCCCGAGGCCGAGGCCGGCTTCGACATCGAGGGCCGCGTCCTGCGTTCCGGCGAGGTGTCCGGCTGGCTGCGCGAGCACGCCGGGCGCGCCCCGGTCGGTGTCGCCGTCACCGGCACGTTCGGCCGTGGCACCGGCACCCTGACCGGCGTGGGCGTGGCCACCGGCAACGGGCCGGCCGCCTGGTTCGACCCCACCACGCTCGACGAGAACGACGAGCGCGCCGTCGCAGCCTGGCTCGCCGAGCCCACCCGGCCCAAGGTGATCCACGACGCGAAACCCGCGATGCTCGCCTTCCAGGCGCACGGCTGGCAGCTCGCCGGCGTCACCGTCGACTCCGCCCTCGCGGCCTACCTGGCGAAACCCGACCAGCGGGCCTACGACCTGAACGACCTGGCCCTGCGCTATCTCAAGCGCGAGCTGCGGGTCGAGGAGCCGGACAACGGCCAGCTCACCCTCGACGGCCTGGGCCTGAGCGAGGAGGGCGCCGCCGAGGAGATCGTGATGCTCCGCGCCCGCGCCACCCTCGACCTGGCCGACGTCCTCACCGCCGAGCTGTCCCAGGACGGCGGCGAGTCGCAGCGCCTGCTCGCCGAGGTGGAGCAGCCCCTGTCGGTCGTGCTCGCCGAGATGGAGCGGCGCGGTATCGCCGCCGACACCGACTACCTGTCCGAGCTGGAGGCCCACTTCGCCGCCGAGGTGAAGGCGGCCCAGCAGGCAGCGCACGAGGTGGTCGGCCGTGAGTTCAACCTCGGCTCGCCCAAACAGCTCCAGGAGATCCTCTTCGTCGAGCGCGGCCTGCCCAAGACCAAGAAGATCAAGTCGGGTTACACCACAGACGCCGACGCCCTGCAGAACCTGTTCGCCCAGACCGCCGACCCGGTCCTGGAGCACCTGCTCCGCCACCGTGACGTGGCCAAGCTCAAATCTACCGTCGACGGGCTACTCAAGTCGGTCTCCGACGACGGGCGCATCCACACCACGTTCAACCAGACCGTTGCCGCCACCGGCCGGCTCTCCTCCACCGACCCGAACCTGCAGAACATCCCCATCCGCACCGAGGAGGGCCGGCGGATCCGCCGCGCCTTCGTGGTCGGCCCCGGGTTCGAGCAGCTGATGACCGCCGACTACAGCCAGATCGAGATGCGCATCATGGCGCACCTCTCCGGCGACGACGCGCTGATCGCCGCCTTCAACTCCGGCGCCGACTTCCACGCCGCCACCGCCTCGTCGGTCTTCCACGTCGGGCTCACCGAGGTCACCCCCGACCAGCGGCGCAAGATCAAGGCAATGAACTACGGCCTTGCGTACGGTTTGAGTGCCTTCGGCCTCTCCAACCAGCTCAACATCTCCACCGACGAGGCCCGCGGCCTGATGACCGAATACTTCGAACGTTTCGGCGGCGTCCGCGACTACCTCCAGTCCGTCGTCGCCCAGGCCACGAAGGACGGATACACCGCCACCATCCTCGGCCGCCGCCGCTACCTGCCCGACCTCAGCAGCGACAACCGCCAGCGCCGCGAAATGGCCGAGCGGATGGCCCTCAACGCCCCCATCCAGGGCTCCGCCGCCGACATCATCAAAATCGCCATGCTCCACGTCGACGAGGCCCTCACCGACTCCGGCCTGGCCTCCCGCGCCCTCCTCCAGGTCCACGACGAACTGGTCTTCGACGTCGCCCCCGGCGAACGCGACGCCCTCGAACAACTCGTCCGCCGCGAAATGGGCAGCGCCTACCCCCTCTCCGTCCCCCTCGAAGTCTCCGTCGGCACCGGCCGCGACTGGAACGGCGCCGACCACTAACCCCGCCCTCCGCTGCCTGCCGCCCTCCGCTGCCTGCCCGCTACCCTCGGTCCGCTGCCCGCAGCCCCGTCCGTCCGCAGCCCCGCCCTGGGTCCCGCTTCGGCTCCGGCTCTCGTTTCGGCTCCCACTTCCGCTTCGGCTGCCCGCTCACGCTCCGGGGGCCGGGCGTGCGGTGTCGTCTTGGGCGCGGTGAGGCACCGCTGGCAGCCAGCTGGCTGATCCAGCTGGGCGTGAGGGGTGGCTTTTGGGCGGTGAGGCACCTCTGGGAGCCAACTGGTCGGGCCGGCTGGGCGTGAGTGGTGTGTTTTGGGCGGTGAGGCACCTCTGGGAGCCAGCTGGTCGGGCCGGCTGGGCGTGAGTGGTGTGTTTTGGGCGGTGAGGCACCTCTGGGAGCCAGCTGGTCGGGCCGGCTG
>NZ_JBHTDO010000026.1:146864-159161 GCF_042666575.1 Actinoplanes sp. GCM10030250
GGGCGTGAGTGGTGTGTTTTGGGCGGTGAGGGGCCGCTGGGGGCCAGCTGGTGGGCCGGGCCGGGCTGGGCCGGGCGGGCCGGGCCGGGCGTGAGGGGTGCGGGCCGGCTGGGCCGGGCTGGGCGTGAGGGGTGCGGGCCGGGTCGGGCTGAGCTGGGACGGGGCCGTTACTTCAGGGGGTCGTGGCCCCAGTTCATCAGGGAGTAGCGCCACGGGGTCTCGGAGACGTCGCCGTTGGGGCGCTGGGCCTGGTGGCGGTGGACGTAGCCGACGACCTTGCGCATGTGTTCCTCGTCGGCGTCGGTGAGGTCGGATTTTTTCGTGTCGAGGAGTTTGACGATTTTTCGGCCGGAGTCGTGGCCTACTGACTCGGCGCCGGAGGACGACTTCTGGCCGACCTCCTTCGACTCCTCGGTGCCGAGCCATTTTCGCAGCTCGGCGGGGGTCATGTTGACGGCGTCGCGGAATTCGGCGTACACGTCGGTGTCAGCCATGCTTCAGCGCCTCCGGCTTGTGTACGGCCTCGCGGCCGGTCTTGTCGCTCTTGACCTTGTACTGCGGCTCGTCCGGGGAGGCTGCCACGGTGCGGCCGGCGGCCTCCGTCCGTTTGGTGATCTTCTGCTCGACGGTGCCCTCGACGGTCTCGCCGTGGCTCTTCCAGGAAACGTCGTCGCCCTTTTTCAACTCAGCCATGACCGTCGCATACCCGGCCTGAGCAGGCAGAAACTACGCGGGGGAGGCGCAGAAGCTACGCGGGGAGGTCGCGGGAACGACGGGGGCAGGTCGCGGGAACGACGGGGGCAGGTCGCGGGAACGACGTGGGCAGGTCGCGGGAACTGGGGAGGAGGCGCGGGGGCTAGGCCGGGAGGTCGCAGACGAAGATGGCTGTGCCGGGGAAGAGCCGGCCGCGCATCGGGCTCCACTGGCCCCACTCCTGGTGGTGACCGTCGGGCCATTCGGGTTCGACCAGGTCGCGCAGGACGAAGCCGGCCGACACCAGTTCGCGCACCCGGTCGCCCAGCGTGCGGTGCTGTTCGAGGTAGGTGACCTCGCCGGCCTCGTCGCGTTCGATGTAGGGGGAGCGGTCGAAGTACGAGTTGAGGGCCAGCAGGCCGCGCTGGTCGGGCTCGTCGAGGAAGACCCAGCGCATCGGGTGGGTCACCGAGAACACCCAGCTGCCGCCGGGGCGCAGCACGCGGGCGACCTCGCGCATGGCGGCGGCGGAGTCTGCCACGAACGGGATCGCGCCGAAGGCGGTGCAGACGATGTCGAACGCGTTCGCCGCGAACGGCAGGGACAGCGCGTCGGCCTGGACGAGCGGTACCCGTACCCCCGTGCGGTGAGCTGCATCACGCGCATGCCGCAGCATGCCCGCCGAGAGATCCAGGGCAATCGGGTGGGCGCCTTCGCCGTGCAGCCACCGGGAGGCTGCCGCGGCGCCGGCACCGAGTTCCAAGATCTTTTTTCCGTGTACGGGTCCCAGCAGGCGAGCGTCGGATTCTCGCAGCCGCTCGGGGCACCAGACGAAGTCGACGTCACCCAGGAAGTTGCCGTGTTCATCCTGGTAGTCGTCGGCGTCGAGATCCCACCAGGTGCGGTTCCCTCGGCGGACCTCCGCCTCGGTGAGGGTGGGCGGCGAGGTCTCGGCGGTGTGCATCTGGGTCACCCAGCAACGGTACGACAGGCGTGTCACCTGTCCTTAATCGGCTCATATCGGACATGATGACCGGTTCGAACCCGACAATGTGCCTCGGTACTCAGGAGGGCTTGCAACCTGTGGTAATGCGCACGGTAAGCTAGTCGATGCGCTCGCGGATCGTGTGCCTCGGCAGGGAGCAGGCTCCGCGGTCGTCGGTCTCGGCATGATCGACTGCGTTGATCTGACTGCTCTCGGGTTGGTCGTCTTCTCCTTCGTTCGTGCCGCTATCGGTGGCAGTTCCTCGAGCGCGCGAGACACCACGACACCATCCGTTCGGAGCAACAGTCCACATGACGAGCAGCATCGAGGCCACCTCGAGCGCCAACAAGGTCACCGTCGACGACCTCGGCTCGGAGGAAGCATTCCTCGCAGCCATCGACGAGACCATCAAGTACTTCAACGACGGCGACATTGTCGAAGGCACCGTCGTCAAGGTCGATCGGGACGAGGTCCTGCTCGACATCGGCTACAAGACCGAGGGTGTCATCCCCTCGCGCGAGTTGTCGATCAAGCATGACGTGGACCCCGCGGAAGTGGTGTCGGTCGGTGACCACATCGAAGCCCTCGTCCTCACCAAGGAGGACAAGGAAGGGCGTCTGATCCTCTCGAAGAAGCGCGCTCAGTACGAGCGCGCCTGGGGCACCATCGAGAAGATCAAGGAAGACGACGGCGTCGTCCGCGGCTCGGTCATCGAGGTCGTCAAGGGTGGTCTCATCCTCGACATCGGCCTCCGTGGCTTCCTGCCGGCCTCGCTGGTCGAGATGCGTCGTGTCCGCGACCTCCAGCCGTATGTCGGCCGCGAGCTCGAGGCCAAGATCATCGAGCTGGACAAGAACCGCAACAACGTGGTTCTGTCCCGCCGGGCCTGGCTCGAGCAGACGCAGTCCGAGGTTCGCACCGAGTTCCTCAACAAGCTCCAGAAGGGCCAGGTCCGCAAGGGCGTCGTGTCCTCGATCGTCAACTTCGGTGCCTTCGTGGACCTGGGTGGCGTGGATGGTCTGGTGCACGTCTCGGAGCTCTCCTGGAAGCACATCGACCACCCGTCCGAGGTTGTCGAGGTCGGCCAGGAGGTCGAGGTCGAGGTTCTCGACGTCGACCTGGACCGCGAGCGCGTCTCGCTGTCGCTGAAGGCGACGCAGGAGGACCCGTGGCGTCAGTTCGCCCGGACCCACGCGATCAACCAGATCGTGCCGGGTAAGGTCACCAAGCTCGTTCCGTTCGGTGCGTTCGTCCGCGTCGACGACGGCATCGAGGGCCTGGTGCACATCTCCGAGCTGGCCGAGCGGCACGTCGAGCTGCCCGAGCAGGTTGTGCAGGTCGGGTCGGACGTTCTGGTCAAGGTCATCGACATCGACCTGGAGCGTCGCCGGATCTCGCTGTCGCTCAAGCAGGCCAACGAGAACTTCGTTGAGGGCGAGGAGCACTTCGACCCCACCCTCTACGGCATGGCCGCTACGTATGACAACGAGGGCAACTACATCTACCCGGAGGGCTTCGACCCGGAGACGGGCGAGTGGCTCGAGGGCTTCGACAAGCAGCGCGAGACGTGGGAGAAGCAGTACGCCGACGCCCGCGAGCGCTGGGAGGCCCACACCAAGCAGGTTCAGGCGTCTCGCGAGGCCGACGCCGAGGCCGCGCTCAACCCGGTTCCGGCCGGTGGCGTGACCTCTTCGTCGTCGACCTCCTCGTCGACCTCCTCCTCCACGAGCTCGTCGGCCCCGGCGCGCTCCGCCGAGGAGCCGGCCGGCACCCTGGCCACCGACGAGGCTCTCGCGGCTCTGCGCGAGAAGCTGGCCGGCGGCAAGAGCTGAACCTGACGCAAGTCAGCCGGTAATACCCGGAGGCGCAAGCCAGCCGGTAGTACCCGGAAAGGCCGTCCCGACTCAGGTCGGGGCGGCCTTTCGCCGTCCCCGGAAGACCGGCCTTCTCGGGCCGCGCCGACTCAGGTCGGGGCGGCCTTTCGCCGTCTCTGGAAGACCGGCCTTCTCGGGCCGCGCGCGGGGGGCGGCACCGGGATACTCATCTCATGCTGATGGGCGTCTCATGCTGAAGGTCGGTCTGACGGGTGGCATCGGTGCCGGCAAGAGTGCCGTCGCCACACGGCTGGCCGAGCGCGGTGCGGTGATCATCGACGCTGACGTGCTCGCCAGGGAGGTGGTCCGCCCCGGCACCGACGGCCTCGCCGAGATCGTCGCGCTCTTCGGGCCGGGCGTGCTGACACCGGCGGGTGAGCTCGACAGGCCGGCGCTGGGGAGGAAGGTCTTCGGCGACGAGGAGGCCCGCCGCGGTCTGGAGCGGATCATCCACCCGCGGGTGCGGACGCGTACGGCGGATTTGACCCATGGTGCGGCGCCGGACGCGATCGTGGTCAACGACGTGCCACTGCTGGTCGAGGCGGGGCTCGCTTCCTCGTACCACATGGTTGTCGTCGTGGCAGCCGACCGCGAGTTGCGCCTGGAGCGTCTCACCCGCCTGCGTGGCATGACGGCGGCTGAGGCCGCGGCCCGGATCGATGCACAGACCGACGACGCCACCCGCAGTGTCGCCGGCGACGTGGTCCTGGTCAACGACGCTGACCTGGACCGGCTGCACCACCAGGTGGACGAGCTGTGGCGTGACCGGCTCGTCGAGTTCGAGCGCAACGTGCGACTGCGGCGTTCCGCGCCGAAGGGGTCCGGCCTGCGGATCGTGCCACCGGACCCGGAGTGGCCGCGGGTGGCCGCCCGGCTGAGCGCGCGGATCAGGCACGGGCTCGGCGCGGATGTCGAGGTGGACCACGTCGGCTCCACAGCGGTGCCCGGCCTCCCGGCGAAGGACGTCGTGGCCCTGATGCTGAGCGTGCGCACCCTGGGCGAGGCGGACGCGCTCGCCGACCGGCTGGGCGAGCTGGGCTTCCCGCGCCGATCGGGGGAGTGGACCGACAACGCACACGGTGTGCCCGGCGGGACGTGGCCGAAGCGGATGCACGGCTGCGCCGACCCGGGCTACCGGGTTAACCTGCACGTCCGGGTGACCGGCTCGCCGGGCTGGCGGTTCGCGCTGCTGATCCGCGACCACCTGCGGGCGGTGCCGGAGGCGCGGGACGCCTATGCGGCGGCGAAGATCGAGCTGGCGGAGCGGCATCCGGACCGTGCGGAGTACGCGGTGGCGAAGGAGCCGTGGTTCGAGGCGGAGGCGCGTGCGGCGGATGACTGGGCGGCGGCTACCGGGTGGCAGCCTGGCCGGGTCACCCCTCGATCTCGGCCTGCTTGATGTTGCAGCCCTCGCTTCCGCCCTGCTTGATCTTCAGGCCTCGATCTCGCCCTGTTTGATCTTCATGCCCAGCTGTAGGTAGCGGGCTCGGACCTCGTGCACGCGGACGCGGACGCGTTCGATGATCTCGGAGAGGGCCTGGGCGTCCTCGTCGGCGCGCAGCGACCACGGCGCCACGAAACCGACACCGTTCCTGGTAAGCCACAGCCTCCGGTCGTAACGGGCGACGTGGTCGGCCTGCGCGAGCTTGGCGTAGGACCACGGGTTCTCGGTGCCGTACCGGACGAACGACTCGGTGAAGACCACCTCGCCGGACCAGAGCGCCCGGAACTCGATGACCAGCAGGCAGCAGTCGGCGGCCGATACGGCCCCGCGGGTGACGAGCCGCTGGGTGACCGACGCCGGCACCGGGAAGCGGTGCAGCGACTTGCTCACCGTGCGCGCGTGGTGCAGCACCTCGGACACCGCCGTGGTGATCGAATTCCGCCAGAACTCCTGCGGCAGGTAGGCCCGGTTCTGCAGGACCCGCTCGCTCAGGTGCCTGCCGAACTGCTCGTCCAGGACGGCGGCGAAGATGAAGGCGTCGACGCCGGTGTGATGCTTGGGGATCCACACGCCGACGAAGTCGTCGATCGCCTCCTCCATCCGGTAATACCGCAGCCAGTACGCGAACTTGGTGGCACGGTCCGGCGGGTAGTCGGCGGTCATCGCCAGGATCCCGCGCGCGGAGATCGCCTCCGACTCCGGTCCGGAAAGGACGGAGCGGGTGGTCCGCTGGGTCAGCGCGTACAGGAGGTAGGCGACCCATCGGGTCGGCAGAGCCGCGAAACGCCTGGCGGCGCGGACGGCGGGCGGGCCGGCGTCGGCGGTCACCAGCGCCGAGACCACGACGACGATGACCCGGTCGGACTGGCGCAGCAGGAGCTTGGCCGCGTACTCGGTCTGGTACTGCAGGTGGAAGCCCCGGCGCCGCAGCGCGTGGACGATGCGCTTGAGGTCGGGAAGGCCCGCGGCGGCCAGGATCAGGATCTCGGCGGTGTCGTGGTCGGCGTACCGGACGAGCTCGTCGGCCACCACGTAGTCGCTCTCGTCGGCCGCGGACCGCAGCAGATCGCCGCCGAGGTCCGCGTCGGCCGCCAGGATCAGCTCCACCAGGATGTCGAAGAAGATCGGCGGCGGCTGCTTGATCAGCTGGGCCCGGAAGAGCCGGAAGCGGCCGTCCTTACGGCGGTGCAGGAGCCGGTAGAGGTCGACGGCGCAGTCCCGCCGGGCCAGCACCGCGGCGAAGGTCCGCTGCTGGCGGCTGAACTCCGGGGTGTCCTCCAGCCCGGCGGTGAGAAGGTCCAGCTCATCGGCCGGCCGGGTGGCGCCGGCCTGCTCGAGGATCGCGAAGGCGTCCAGCACCCGCCCGTTGGTCACCAGCTCGTTGACCTGCCTCAGGACCACAGCGATCGGCTGCCGCCCGAGCGCGGACAGGTAGAGGGCCACGGTATCGCCGCCGCGCTGCCTGAGCGCGTCCGCGAGATCCTCCAGGGCGGAACCCTCCGGCTCGCCCGCGAAGGTGTCGGTGATCCAGGCGATCTCCTCGTTCAGCCCGTCGACGGACCGGAAGGAGACGAGCAGGTCCGCGCGGTCCGCGCCGGTACGGCGTACCTCCGCTGCCTTGACCGCGAGTTCCATCGACGACCGCTCGTCGCCGTGCCGACGCAGGCCCGCCGCCAGCATCGCGACCTGATCCGGGTGCCGCCCCGCGAGAACGTCCAGAGCCGACGGGTAGAGACGGAACGCCGCCGCGTCCCGCCCGCTCTCCCGCAGGGCGTCCGCGATGACGGCGATGTCGGCGTCGCTCGCCCTGGTCCGGCAGAGATCCGCCAGCCGCTCGGCCGCTGTCGGCACCTTGCGCAGCAGCAGCGCGCCGAGGATGTCGACCACCCGGCCGGGGTCGTCGGCGGCGGACGCCAGCGTGGTGTCGAACAGCGCCTCGACCAGGCCGTTCAGAGTCGGAGAGGCGGTGAGCAGGTCAACGATCTCGGCGAGGCGGTCGGCGGTCGCGTCGCTCTCCCGCTCGAGGACCGCCCGGGACGCGGCCTGTGCGTCCACCTGGCTGAGGACGTCGAGCACCTCGACACTGTGCCGGGCGCTCCGCATCGCCAGCCCGTCGAGGATCGCGCCGACGTCGTCGCTCCGGCCCTCCTGGTCACACCGGGCCAGGGTGGCGGCGACCACCTGCGCGTCCCGGTGCCGGCCCACCGCCTGCAACAGCGAAGAGGCCTCGTCCGTCTTCCCGGCGGCCCGCAGGTCGTCGATCAGGCTGGTGAGGTCGGCCAGGGAGCGGGGGATCTCCCGGAGCCGGTCCAGCGCCGCGGACCGGGTCCCGCCCGCGATCGCGCTTGTCTCCTCCGGCCCGCCCCCACTCGCCCGTATCTCCGCCCGCCGGCCGCCCCTCGCGTGCCAGCGGTTTCTGGCGAACACGATCTGGGCGCCGTGATGGTCGATGCGCTGCTGCGGCTCCGGCCGCCGCTTCGCCCTCAGCTCGCGGTGCATCGTCAGGTAGAGCGTGTCGACGTCCAGCAGCGGAGGCCCGCCCGCGATGCCGTGATCGAGCAGCCTGATCAGCTCACCGGTGAAGGCGGTGTGCGGCTCGCCCGGCGGCGACAGGGCCGGTGCGTGCTCGGCCGACGCGGTGACCAGCCAGGTCCCCTCCACGGCGGCCTGGTCGGCGATGTCCGCGCTTCGCCCCATCCGGCCGTTCATGGCCCGCCCGCTGAAGCAGCAGTCCAGGATCACCACCTTGGCCGGGCACTGAGTGGCGTCCCGCAGCTCCTGGCGGATGTCCTCGTACTGCAGAGACTTGTAGAGCCGTTTCGAATCCGACGCCGGCAGCGCGAGGCGGAGGTTCATCGACTGGTCGAGCAGGCCGTGGCCCGCGTAGTAGACGAGCAACGTGTCGGTAGCGCTCTGCGCCGCGGTGTGGAGCGCGTCCAGGACGACCTCGACCGACTCCACGTCGACGAGCGCGACACAGTGCGACTCGGGCAGGCCCCAGACGCTCGGATCGGTCAGCAGCCGCTGGAGGTCGGCGATGTTCTGCTTGACCGCGGGAAGGTCCGGCAGAGCTTGATAAGCGGAGGCGCCGATGAGTACGGCGCGGGACAACTGCGGGTCGCCGAGCCGCATGCCCTCACTCCTTGCCGCCCGGAGTCCCCTCGTCGTCCGGGTGGTCGGGCTCTCCGGAAAGCTCGAGGATCACCTTCTCCACGGTGCCGGCGTCGGCGGCGTCGGTGGTGAGCTCACGATCGCCGCGGCGCAGCGTCACCTCGGTCTCCTGGCGCCGGGCCAGCCTCCAGCTCGCGATCGACACCGCGAGGGCGGCGATCGCTGTCGCGTTGCTGAGGACGACGTCGATCACGTCGAGCGTGCTCTGCTCGCCGGGCACACGGCCGGAGGAGGACATCGTCACGGTCGTAGTGCGCGCCAGGTCCCGGTCGTGGCGCAGCCAGTCATACAGGCTGTGGAGCTCCAGGCGATCGGGCACGGTCAGCGTCAAGGCCATGGCACCCCTCCATGATTGAGCTGTCCGTAACATACCGCGTACTTTCCGTGTCGCCCACTCGTGCTCGGCCGTCATCGATGTGACGTGGGCGACCGTTTGCGTGGTTTGGGGGAGTGGGTGGTGGGCGTGGCTGGTTGTCCGGGAATGGTCGGCGCGGGCGTGTTTCGCGGCTCTTCCGCCGGCGGCTCTTGCGCTCTCTCGCCGGGGGCTTTCGCGTTCTCGCGTTGGCGGCTTTCGCGCTCTCTCGTCGGCGGCTCTCGTGCTCGCGGCTCGCGCGCTGGGGGTTGGTGTTTGGAAGCTCTCGCGGCGGCCGGTCAGCGCTTGGACGCGACCCACTGCGGGTGCGCACGCCGGGGCGTCCGGGGCACATCTACCGCTGTGCGGCGCCGCGAACCGTTGATGATCCGTCGGCGCCTGGCGGCCGCCGCGAGCGGCCTACCCGCCAACGATAGGCGGGCAGGTAAAGCCCGACAATGCCGCCGAGCCCGGGGGAATGTGCACCCTCCGCACGCCGCTTCGAAAACTTGTCGTACCCCCGACGTACGGTGGTTGGCATGGCGCTCGACATCCCACGACTCGACGGCCGGTTCGAGGTCGTCAGCGACTTTCAACCGGCTGGTGACCAGCCCGCTGCGATCGACGAACTTGAGCGGCGCGTGCGCGCGGGCGACCGCCACACCGTCCTGCTCGGCGCCACCGGCACCGGCAAGAGTGCCACCACGGCCTGGCTGATCGAGCGCCTGCAACGGCCCGCGCTCGTGCTCGCGCCCAACAAGACGCTCTGCGCCCAGCTGGCGAAAGAGTTCCGCGAGCTGCTGCCCAACAACGCCGTCGAATATTTCGTCAGCTACTACGACTATTACCAGCCCGAGGCGTACATCGCTCAGACCGACACCTACATCGAGAAGGACTCGTCGGTCAACGAGGAGGTCGAGCGGCTGCGCCACTCGGCGACGATGTCCCTGCTCACCCGGCGCGACACCATCGTGGTCGCCACGGTCAGCGCCATCTACGGCCTCGGCACCCCGCAGGAGTATGTGGAGCGTGCCGTCCGGGTCAAGGTCGGCGGCGAGGTCGACCGTGACAAGCTGCTGCGCCGGCTGGTCGACATCCAATACACCCGCAACGACATGGCCTTCCAGCGCGGCACCTTCCGGGTGCGGGGCGACACGCTGGAGATCATCCCGGCATATGAGGAGCTGGCCGTCCGGGTCGAGCTCTTCGGCGACGAGGTGGAAAAGCTCTACTATCTGCACCCGCTCACCGGCGACGTGATCCGTGAGGTCGACGAGCTGATCATCTTCCCGGCCTCGCACTACATCGCCGGCCCGGAGCGGATGGAGCGGGCGGTCCGCGACATCGAGGCCGAGCTGGCCGATCGGCTCGCCGAGCTGGAGCGCCAGGGCAAGCTGCTCGAGGCCCAGCGCCTGCGAATGCGTACGACATACGACCTCGAGATGATGCGGCAGGTCGGCTTCTGCAACGGCATCGAGAACTACTCGATGCACATGGACGGCCGCGCTCCGGGCGACCCGGCCTACACGCTCCTCGACTACTTCCCCGACGACTTCATCACCGTCATCGACGAGTCGCACGTGACCATCCCGCAGATCGGCGGGATGTATGAGGGCGATGCCTCCCGCAAGCGCATCCTCATCGAGCACGGCTTCCGTCTGCCCAGCGCCGCCGACAACCGGCCGCTGCGCTTCGACGAGTTCCTGGAGCGGGTCGCCCAGATGGTCTTCCTCTCCGCGACTCCCGGCCCGTGGGAGATGCAGCAGGCCCAGGGTGAGTTCGTGGAGCAGGTCATCCGCCCGACCGGCCTGGTCGATCCGCAGGTGGTGGTGAAGCCCACCAAGGGCCAGATCGACGACCTCATGCACGAGATCAAGCTGCGGACCGAGCGGGACGAGCGGGTTCTGGTCACCACGCTCACCAAGAAGATGTCCGAGGACCTGACCGACTATCTCCTGGAAAACGGGATCCGGGTGCGTTACCTGCACTCCGAGGTGGACACGCTGCGCCGCGTGGAGCTGCTCAAGGAGTTGCGCAAGGGCGACTACGACGTGCTCGTCGGCATCAACCTGCTCCGTGAGGGCCTCGACCTTCCCGAGGTCTCCCTCGTCGCGATCCTCGACGCCGACAAGGAAGGCTTCCTGCGCAGCGGCCGCTCGCTGATCCAGACCATCGGCCGTGCCGCCCGTAACGTCTCCGGCGAAGTCCACATGTATGCCGACAAGATCACGCCCTCGATGCGGGACGCAATCGACGAGACCGACCGCCGCCGGGCCAAGCAGATCGCGCACAACGAGGCCAACGGCATCAAGCCCCAGGCCCTCCGCAAGAAGATCCACGACATCCTCGACGACATCTACAAGGAAGCCGAGGACACCGAAGCGGCCGTGTCGGGCCCGATGGTCGGCGGCGCCGGCCGGCAGATGTCGCGCGGCAAGGCACCAGTGCCGGAAACCAGGTCGAAGGCACGAGCCGGCAGCGGCACCGCCCGAGCGGGCATGGCCCGCGCCGATCTCGCCCAGCTCATCCAGGACCTCAACGACCAGATGCTGGGCGCCGCGCGCGAGCTGCAGTTCGAGCTGGCGGCACGGATCCGCGACGAGATCTCCGAACTGAAGAAGGAACTACGCGGCATGGACATGGCCGGGGTGAAATAAGCCCTTGGCTCGTCGCCTGGGCCGGCGGCATGACGGCTGCCTGCGTGGTGGCGACGATCGCTTGGGTGGCGGCATGACGACTGCTTAGGTGGCGGCATGACGATTGTCGAGGGGGCGGTGGCCGAGGCCGAGTTGGTCGAGCTGGCGAAGCGGTGCTGGGAGGCGGACGGCGGGTTGCCACTGGCAACCGAGGCCGGGTTCCTTCGGCGGCGCTGGTTTGCTGCGGGGACGGTGACCTTCGTGGCCCGTCGACCTGACGGGCGGCTGGACGGTGCGGTCGCGGTCCGTCCCGGCGAGGGCGGGCCGGTGATCACTGGGCTGGTGGATCCGGCGGCGCGTGGTCGGGGGATCGGCTCGAAGCTGCTCGACCTCGGTCTGACGGCTGGCACGGTCGGCCACGGGCTTGCTGCGTCCGCTGGTGCTGGTGCTGGTGCTGGTGCTGGTGCTGGGGGCGAGGGCGGGGGCGTCGTGACTTTGGAGACGGAAGGGCTGACTGCTGCGGCGGAGAAGCTTTTCGCGGCGCGAGGGCTCCGCCAGGTGTTCGCTGAGGACGTGATGCGGGTTGATCTCGCTAACGGGCGGACGGCGGCGGTATGGCCGGACGGGGCTGTGCTGCAGGAGTGGGACGCGCGGAACGCGGGGCGGTTTCATGCTGTTTATGCGGCGGCGTTTCGGGAGCGTCCGGGGTTTCCGGATCCTCCGGTGCGGAAGTGGGTTGCTGAGAACGAAGGGGACGACGGGTTTCGGGCGGACTGGTCGTTGCTGGTCAGCTTGCCGGGGCGCGGTGATGTGGGATTTGTGACGGCGGCGGAGGGGTGGATCGTTCAGGTCGGTGTAGTGCCGGCGGCTCGTGGCGCGGGGCTGGCGGGTGCACTGATCTGCGAGTCGCTGGGGCGGATGGCCGCCGCGGGGTTTGGTGAGGCTTGGCTCGATGTGAACGTCGACAATCCGGCTGCCGGCCTCTATCGGCGGCTCGGGTTTCGGGACATGGGGCGGCGGGCTCGGTATCAGGCTGATCAGGCGTCACCCGGGACCAGCGGCCCTGGCTGAGCGGGCGCCGGGGCTGAGCGGGCGCCGGGGCTGAGCGGGCGCCGGGGCTGAGCGGGCGCCGGGGCTGAGCG
>NZ_JBHTDO010000027.1:0-62542 GCF_042666575.1 Actinoplanes sp. GCM10030250
GGGGTGGAAGGGGGAGGGAGGCATGAGCCGGCGGCGGGGGACGGCCTGCGGTGGGCAGGTGCTGGAGGCGGGGGGAGGCGGGGACTGGGCGGTTCCTCGTACGTCTGAAGGGAGAGGGAGAGAAACTCCTGGAATGAGTGGGATGAGAGGTTCAAGTGCGGAATGCGAGTGTGAACCGGCTGCGAAAACCGGGCTTATTCAGGATGTTCGCAGTTTTCTTGGAGATCCTGTGAAGCATGCTTGAGGTCTCCGCGCTCGGGTGGATCGTGACCATCGGGGTCATCGTCGCCCTGCTCGCCCTCGATTTGACTCTCGGGGTGCTCCGTCCACATGTCGTCGGCTTCAGGGAAGCCGCCGGCTGGTCCATCTTCTACATCGCCGTCGCCATCGCGTTCGGCGTCGTCTTCGCGAGCATCGCCGGCTGGGGCTTCGGCACCGAGTACTTCGCCGGGTACATCGTCGAGAAGAGTCTGTCGGTCGACAACCTCTTCGTCTTCGTGATCATCATGGGTACGTTCGCGGTGCCGGAGCGGTATCAGCAGGAGGTGCTGACGTTCGGCATCATCATCGCGCTGATTCTGCGAGTGATCTTCATCGCGGTGGGTGCGGCGCTGCTGAGCAAGTTCGCGTTCATGTTCCTGGTCTTCGGGCTGATCCTGCTCTACACGGCGGTGCAGCTGTTCCGGCACCGCGACGAGGATCCCGACGTCGGTGACAACGCCCTGGTCAAGGCCGGGCGACGGTTCCTGCCGATGTCCGAGGAGTATGTCGACGGCAAGATGGTCACCAAGATCGACGGGAAGCGGGTGTTCACGCCGCTGTTCCTGGTGCTGCTGGCGATCGGTGGCACGGACCTGCTGTTCGCGCTCGACTCGATCCCGGCGGTGTTCGGCGTGACCGAGGAGGCGTATATCGTCTTCGTCGCGAACGCGTTCGCCCTGCTCGGACTGCGTGCCCTGTTCTTCCTGGTGAAGGGGCTGCTGGACCGCCTGGTCTACCTCAGCACCGGGTTGTCGATCATCCTGGCGTTCATCGGGATCAAGCTGATCCTGCACTGGGCGCACAAAGCCATCAACGAGTCGGTTCCGGAGGTCAGCACCCCGGTCTCGCTCGGCGTGATCATCGGCATCCTGGTGATCACCACGGTCGCCAGCCTGATCAAGTCGGGCAAGGATCCGTCGCTCAAGGCGCACCCGGGCAGCCTGAAGGCCCGCAAGGACAAGCAGCAAGCCGAACACTGACCGTTTCCAGAAAGACCGCCCCCGGTGCAGGCACCGGGGGCGGTCGTGTGTCAGCCGACGTGCAGGGGGCGCCGGTAACGGCGCTCGGCCTCCTGCTGGTTGAGGATGGCGTGGATCTCGCGGGTCTCCTCGGCGCTGTGCCGGCCCAGCATCAGGTCCAGCTCGCTACGCTCGGCGGCGGTCCGGAAGGCCGCCAGTTCGTCGCTCAACCGGCGGCGGGCACGGCGGGCGGCACGGTGGTCGGCGAAGGCGGTACGGACGGTGCGGACGGATCGCATCTCAAAATCTCCTTGACGGATAGTGACACCATCAACCATCCACCGAACGTGCTTCCTCCCCAAGTCGACCAGGTAAAACTCCCGAAACGAGGGTAACCGGCGTCACTCTGCGTGGCGAAAGACGCTGGTCAGTGGGGGCTGGTGAGTTCGGCCACCAACGCGAGTTGCGTCCGCGAACGGACCCCCAGCTTCCGATAAACCCGCGTCAGCGTCGCCTCGACCGTCTTCACGCTCAGATAGAGCCGGTTCGCGATCTCCCGGTTGCTGGCTCCGTCCCGGACCATGGCGGCGATCCGCTGCTCGGTCGTGGTGAGGCCGCGATCCGGCGCCACGCTGCCCTCGGTGCGGGCCAGCGCCCGTTCGGTCTCCTCGGTCCACGGGCGAGCGTCGGCCGCCATGAACAGCGCGAGCGCCGCACCGATCGCCAGGCGGGCGGCCGCGTACCGGCGGCGGCGGCGTTCGGCACCGCCGATGACGAGCAGGGCGTGTGCCTGCTCGACGGGTTGCCGGAGGTCCTCGAAGAGCCGGGCGGCGGCCGTGGACAGTTCCACGGCGGAGTCGGCCTGGCCGGATTCGGAGTGCACGATGGCGGCGGCCCGGTCCAGGTAGCCGGCCAGCGCGGGTGAGCTGCCGAGCCGTTCCGCGGCGGCGCGGGCGCGGGCCAGGGTGGCGGCGGCCTCGGCGTGCTCGCCGAGCGCGGCGAGCCCGCCGGCCAGGTCGGCGTGCCAGCGCACGATCATCGGGTCGGCGCTGCCGGAGTCGGCTTCCAGGTCGCGCAGCCGGCGCAGGATGCTGACACCGGCCCGGGTGTCACCGGCGCGCAGTTCGGCCTGGCCCAGGGCGTGCAGGTTGCGCCGCAGGTAGAGCCCGTCGCCCTCCTGTTCGGACGCGCGGATCCCGCGCCGGGCGATGGCCGCCGCGGTGGCCAGGCTGCCGCCGGCCAGTTCGGCGACGGCCGCGGTGTACCAGGTCGGTCCGGGGCTGAGGCCGGCGTCCTGTGCCGCGCGGACGGCCCGGTGTGCGTAGCGCAGGGCCTCCTGGCAGCGTCCCGCCCGGGTGGCCACCTCGGAGAGGCTGCGCAGGACCTCGACCCGGGCCTCGCCGATCCGGTCGTGCTCGGCGACGGCGAGCAGGGCGAGCAGGTCGGCGCGGGCCTCGTCGAGGCGGTCGTCGAAGAGCGCGAACCGGGCGGCCATGTACTGCGGGCCGTAGTGCAGCCAGTCGGGGGCCGGGGCGGCGGGCAGGGCGAGGGCGCGGTCGAGGGTGGCGCGCCACTCCGGTTCGCCGCGCATCCGCTGGATCTGGGCCAGCGCGCTGAGGGCCATCGCCTCGGTGGTCGGGTCACCGGCGCTGCGGGCGGCCCGCTCGGACTGGCGGGCCTCGGCGGCAGCCCGGTCGGGGTCGCCGGTGAGGAAGGCCTGCCAGGTGAGGCGCAGGCGTACCGGGGCGAGCAGGGCCGGGTCGTCACCGGCCTCGGCCAGGGCGGCGGCGAACGTCTCCCCCATCTCGGCCAGGCCCTGTCCGGCGAGGTCGAGCAGGACGACCCGGGCGCGGACCCGGTGCCCGGCGGGGGCGTCGGCGGCGATCACCGCCTCCGCGGCGCGGCCGGCGAGGGCGGGGGCGCCGCCGGTCAGGGCGGTGCGGGCGGCGGTGACGAGCCAGTCGAGGCGCTCGGCGGCGAGGCTGTGCGGGCAGCGGTCGGCGGCGAGCAGGTACAGCTCGGCGGCGGTGCGGTCGTTGCCGCGGTCGGCGCAGCGCCGGGCCGCTTCGGCGAGGCCGCCGGCAACGGCGGGATCAGGTCTGACCGTACGCAGGGCGCGTTGCCGCAGTGCCTCGACCGGATCGAACGCGGCTTCGGCGAGCGCGGCGTGCACCCGGGCCCGGTCGGCGGCCGGTGTCTCGTCGGCGAGCACCCGCGCGAGCAGCGGCGGGGTGAACCGGATCGCCTCGCCGGACAGCGTGACGATCCCGGCCGCGGCGGCGAGGCGGAGCTCTCGGACGGCGTCGTCACGCCCGGCCCGCAACAGCAGCGTGACGGTCGGCTCGGTCGCCAGCGCCGCCACCAGCAGGGTCGCGGTCACGTCGGCGCCGAGGCTGTGCAGCCGCTCGCGGGCCAGCGCACGGGCGGTCTCGGGCAGCGGCGTGGGCCGCCACACCGATCCGGATCCGGCCGCACCGCCGAGCGCGAGCGCCAGGAACGGGTTGCCGGCACTCGCCTCGTGCAGGCGGCTGGCCGCGCGGCACGGCAGGCCGCGGGCCTCGAGCAGGGCGGTGAGGTCGTCCTGGGCCAGCGGCGGCACCTCGATCTCGGCGATCGGGGACGGGCAGAGGCGAGCGCCGCGCCCGCGGCGCAGGTCGGCGGCGATCACCCGGATCCGGGCGCCGGGGCGGCGGCGCATCGCGAAGCCGATCAGCTCGGCCGACTCCGGGTCCAGCCACTGGGCGTCGTCGAGGACGAGCAGCACCGGGGACTGGCGGGCGCAGTGTGCGAGGAGTTCGGGCAGGACCAGGCGCCGGGCCAGGGCCGGCACGCCGGTGCGGGGTGGCCTTCCCTGGCGGAGCGCGGCGAGCAGGTGGCGGGGCGCGGGGGCCAGGGCCGCGACCGCGTCCGCCGGGACCTGCCGGGCCAGGTCGGCGACACCGGCGTACGAGAGAGCGCGCTCTCCCCTGGCCGGACGCAGGCGGAGCACGAGTTCCCCCCTCGCCACGGCAGTGTCGGCGACGGTGTCCAGCAGTACGCTCCGGCCGATACCGGGCGGCCCGTAGAGGGCCACTCCACCACCGGCGGCGAGCCGGGCTTCGATCGCCGCGAGCAGCGGCTCCCGGCCGTAAAGAGTGGGCACGGGCGCAGCCTAAGGAGGCACGCTCACCCTCATCAATGGGTGGGACGGGTACGTCACATCCATTACTTCTTCGTTACCGACGTTGCGGTGACCGTACCGTCGTCAGCGGTGGCCCCCTGGACCGTCACCGAGTCGCCGGCTCGGACGTCACTCAGCTTGCCCCTCCTCGCCGTGGAGACGGTCGTCTCGCCGCCGGTCTTGACGGTGACCACGGTGCCGTCCCCGGTCTCCAGGTAGATCGTCTTGCCGTTGACCAGCTTGACCTTCCCGGTCGTGCCGGTCGCGGCCGGCGACGTCTGCGGTGCGGCGCTGCTGCCGGCCCGGGGGAAACCGCGCATCCCGCCGCCCGGGAAGCCACTCGTGGCGGCGGGCTCCGCGGCACCCCACTGCTTCTCGGCCTGCACACCGCCGAGGAAACCGCCCATCAGGAGGGCGGCCACGCCCAGCCCGATCGTGCCCCGGTTCCACCAGCGCCTCGGTGCCGCCGCTTCCAGTTCCGCGGAGAGGCCGGCGTGGTCGCCGATCGCGGGGATGACAGCGGTCTCGTCGTTGATCATCGGAGTCCTCACTCGTAGCGCAGCGCGTCGATGGGCCGCAGCCGGGCGGCGCGGGCGGCGGGCAGCCCGCCGAAGAACAGTCCGATCGCGACGGACACGCCCACGGCGAGCCCGATCGAGCTGGGCACGATCACCGGTTGCACGCCGACGATCGAGAATCGGCTGCCGATCAGCGCGGCCGCCACCCCGAGGGCGCCGCCGATCACGCTGAGCAGCGTCGCCTCGATCAGGAACTGGGTGAGGATCACCCGCCGGGGCGCGCCGAGCGCCTTGCGGATGCCGATCTCCCGGGTCCGCTCGGTGACCGTGACCAGCATGATGTTGGTGATCCCGATGCCACCGACGAGCAGGCTGATCGCGGCCACCGCACCGAGCAGGGTGGTGAACGTGTCGGCGGTCTCGGTCTGCGTCTCCAGCAGCGACGACGCGTTCTGGATCCGGTACGGCGTACTGCTGCTGCCGGCCGCGACGTCGAGCTGCTGGTTCAGGATCGTGGCGACCTGCCCCTGCACCGCGTCCACCCGGTCCGGGCCGGACGCCTCGACGATGATCGAGGTCAGCGCTCCGTAACCGGTGAGCACCTGCTGCACGGCGGTGAGCGGGGCGACCGCGGTGTCGTTGGAGTCCTGAAAGCCGGTGGAGCTCTTCTCGCCCAGCACACCGACGATGGTGAACAGCGCACCGCCGACGGTGACCTGCTCGCCGATCGGGTCCACGCCCGGGAACAGTTCCTCGGCGACCGTCGGCCCGATCACCACCACCCGCCGGCCCTGGTTCACGTCGTCCTCGGTGAACGCGGTTCCCCGCTCCACCGGGGTATTGGAGGCGCCGAACCAGGCCGGGGTGGTCCCCACGAAGGTGGCGACCGCGTGATCGGCACCCTCGTACGCCATTGTCGCCGCACTGGAACTGACCACCGGGGACACCGACCGCACGTCCGGAGCGAGCTCGGAATCGATCAGCGCGCCGGCCATGTCCGTCGTGAGCGCGGTCGCGGACGACCCGCCACGCCCGGCACTCATCACCGTGATGGTGTTGGTGCCGAGCGCCTCGATCCGGTCGCTGATCGCCTTGGCCGAGCCGTTGCCGACGGCGACCAGCAGGATCACCGCCGCGACGCCGATCAGGATGCCGAGCATGGTCAGCGAGGAGCGCAGCTTGTTGGCCGAGAGCCCGCGCAGCGAGAACCGGATCACTTCGAGAAAGCTCATGCCGGCACCCCACTGTGAGCGCCCACCGGGGGCAGGTGCAGCGGCGACTGCCGCACGTCGGTGACGATCGCGCCGTCAACCAGCCGGATCAGCCGCTTCGCGCGGGCGCCCACCTCACCCTCGTGCGTGATGATCACGATGGTCCGCCCGGCCGCGCTCAGGTTGTCGAAGACCCGCAGCACGTCCTCGGTGGACCTGCTGTCCAGGTTGCCGGTCGGCTCGTCGGCCAGCAGCAGCGCCGGTTCGGTGACGAGCGCGCGAGCCACCGCGACTCGCTGCTGCTGACCGCCGGACAGCTGGTTCGGTTCATGCCCGGCGCGGTCCGCGAGGCCGACGACGGCGAGCGCTTCCATGGCGCGCCTGCGGCGCTCCTTCGGTTTCACCCCGGCGTACGCGAGGGGCAGCTCGACGTTGGCGACAGCGGTGGTACGCGGGATCAGGTTGAACGCCTGGAAGATGAACCCGATCAGCCGGTTCCGGGCCAGTGCCAGCTGCCCGTCGGAGAGCCGGCTGACGTCCACACCGTCCAGCCGGTAGGTGCCCGTGGTGGGCACGTCGAGCGCGCCGAGGATGTTCATCAGCGTCGACTTGCCGGAGCCGGACGATCCCATGATCGCCGCGTAGTCGCCGCGCTCCACCGTGAGCGAGACCCCGGCGAGGGCGTGCACCGTCGCCTCACCCGTACCGTAGATCTTCCGGAGGCCGGTGACCTCGATGACCGGGCGGCTCACCGGCCGGTCCTGCCGCCGCCACCGGAGACGCCACCGGGAGCGCCGCCGCCCGGCCCGCCACCGCCGGTGAGGTTCCCGAAGCCGCCACCGCCCGCCGGGAAGCCGCCCTGGTTGGTGGTGCCCGTCGAGGTGGTCCGGACGACGACCTGCTCACCCGCGGCCAGGCCGGAGGTGATCTCGGTGGCCGAGTCGCCCTCGAGCCCGATCTCCACCGCGCGGGTCTCCTGCACGCCGTTCGCGACCACGGTGACGGTGTGCCGGTTGCCGACAGTGGTGAGCGCGGCCGCGTTGACGAGGACGGTGTCCTCCTTCGAACCGGTCGTGACCGAGACGGACACCGTCTGGCCCACCTTGGCCCCGGCCGGCACCTTGTCCAGGGTCAGCGTCACGCCGTAGGTGACGACGCTGTTGGCGGTGGTCGCGGACGGGTCGATCGCGGCGACCTTCGCGCTCTGCGAGACGCCGCTCAGCGCGTTCCAGGTGACGGTGGCGACCTGCTTCTCCTTGAGGCTCGTCGCGTCCGCCTCGGCAAAGGCCGCGGCGACCTGCATCTTCGTCAGATCGGCGATCTCCACGAAGCCGCTGCCGGCGGTGTCGCCGCCGGCGGTATCACTGCTGGTGCTCTGTTGTGCCGACCCGCCCGCGCCGGACGAGGCGGCACTGCCGAGCGTGCCGGCGACCGCCGTCACCGTGCCGGCCATCGGTGCCTTGAGGACCGTGCCGGCCACCCCCGCCTCGGCCTCGTCCACGGCCAGCTCGGCCGAGTCCACCTGGTTCCGCGCGTCGGAGGTGTCCGAGCCGGCGTCCTCCGCGCGGTCCAGGGCGTCCTGAGCCGCGTCCAGGTCGGCCTCGGCGGCGGCCAGCGTACGGTCGGCGGCCGCCGGGTCGATCTTGGCGAGGATCTGGCCCTTCTTGACCCTGTCGCCGACTCCGACCCGGATCTCGGTGACCGTGCCGCTGGTCTCGAAGCCGGCACTCGCGGTGCTCGCGCTCTCCAGGGTGCCGTCCGCGGTGGCGGTCCTGGTGACCGTTCCCTGCTGGACCGCGACCGTCCGTTCGGAGGCCACGGCGGCCGTACCGTCATCGGAACCGGCGAACGTCTCGTACACCGTCCACGCGCCGGCGACCAGCGCGACGCCGAGAAGGGCGTTCACCACCGATGACGGGTGGCGGCTCAGACCTGACTTCATGGCGGCCACTTTTCAGTGGGGCCCTCGGAGGAGCTTCGGGGGAAGCTGGGAACAAGCTCGGAAACTCACACGCAGTCACGGACGGCGGGCAGCATCACCCGGAACGTGGCTCCGCCGCCCGGCGTCTCGTGCAGCTCCACCCAGCCGCCGTGCCCCTGCACGATGGCCGCCACGATCGCCAGCCCCAGCCCGGATCCGCCGCCCTTGGCGCGTGACCGGCTCGCGTCGGCCCGGTACAACCGCTCGAAGATCCGCGCCGCGTGCTCCACCGGTACGCCCGGCCCGTCATCGCTGACCTCCAGAACCGCGACCGGCTCCCCGGCACCCACAGTGACCGGACCGGAACAGGCGGCTGCCCTTCCCGGCGGCGTGCCCGGGGCGTGTCCCACCCGTACGGTCACCGACGTGCCCGGCGGCGTGTGGCTCAGCGCGTTCGCCACCAGGTTCGCCGCCACCTGCCGCAGGCCGTGATCGTCGCCGAGCACGGTGGCCGGCTCGAACTCCCCGGCCAGCGACACCGAGCGCTCCGGGGCGCGGGCGTGCGCGTCCCGGATGGTGTCCGCCGCGATCTCCAGCACGTCCACCGGGCGCCGGTCCAGGGTCCGCTGCCGGTCCAGCCGGGCCAGCATCAGCATGTCCTCGACGAGCACGCCCATCCGCCCGGCCTCACCCTCGATCCGGGCCATCGTCTCGTCCAGCACCGGGCCGGGCGGCGCCCCGCCCCGGCGGTAGAGCTCGGCGAACCCGCGGATCGAGGTCAGCGGCGTCCGCAGCTCGTGCGAGGCGTCCGCGACGAACTGACGCAGCCGCTGCTCCGAGGCGTCCCGCGCACCCACCTCGTTCTCGATGCGGGTGAGCATCGCGTTGAGCGCCAGGCCGAGGCGGCCCGGTTCGGTGTGCGGGTCGGGCTCCGGCACCCGCCCGGAGAGGTTGCCCGCGGAGATGTCGGCGGCGACCCGCTCCATCCCGGTCAGCGGGCGCAGCCCGAGCCGGACCACGAACGCCGCACCGGCACCGAGCAGGCCCAGGACCAGCACCAGCACGCCGGCGTCGATGGCGAGCAGCCGCTCGGTGGTCTGCTCGACCTCGAGCAGGGAGGAACCCATCAGGACCAGCTCACCCGTCGAGCCGAGCGGCACGGCGAACATCCGCCAGCCGGTGCCGTCGGCGGCCGGGACGGTGAAGAGCCGGCCGAGTTCCGCCCGGCCCGTCACCACCTCGGGGGCCGGTGCCGCGGGGCGGGAGTCGTCCGGGGTGGAACTGCGGGCGGTGTCCAGGGTGCCGTCGGCGTTGTAGACGTACATGACCTGGTCGGGCCCGACGCGGAAGAAGCGGCCGCGGGGGACGAAGCTGCCGCCGGGCGGCGGGTTCATCGCCGTCAGGGGCCGGGCCATCGCGGTGATCTGCTCGTCGATCCGGTCGCTGAGGTAGCTGCGGATCAGGAGCAGCCCCACCGCGTTGGCGATGATCACAGCGATGGCGGCGAGCACGCCGACGACCAGAACCAGCCGTGACCGCAGAGTCCAATGCCGCCAGCGCCACGTCATTCCCGTCCGGCCACCCCACCCGCCGCCCGAAAACGGACTGAAGGCTTTCATTCTTCGCGCGGCATCCTCAGCGCATATCCCACCCCGCGCACCGTGTGGATCAGCGGCGGATCTGTCCGGTCGATCTTGCGGCGCAGGTAGTAGACGTACGACTCGACGATCCGGCCGTCGCCACCGAAGTCGTACTTCCACACCCGGTCCAGGATCTGCGCCTTGCTCACCACCCGGCCCGCGTTGATCATCAGGTAGCGCAGCAGGTTGAACTCCGTCGGGGACAGCTCGATCAGCCGGCCGGCCCGCCGCACCTCGTGGGCGTTCTCGTCCAGTTCCAGGCCCGCGTAACGCAGCACGCCGGTCTCCGGTTCCGGCTCGTCCGGCTGGCTGCGCCGCAGAATGGCGCGGATCCGTAGCACGACCTCCTCGAGGCTGAACGGCTTGGTCACGTAGTCGTCGGCACCGGCCGACAGGCCCAGGATCCGGTCCTGCACGGCGTCACGGGCGGTGAGGAACAGGACCGGGACCCGGTGCCCCGCGGCGCGCAGCCGGCGGGCCACCTCGAACCCGTCGACGTCCGGCAGCATCACGTCGAGCACGATCAGGTCCGGTTCGAACTCGCCGACCGCGACCAGGGCGCTGTGCCCGGACTCGGCGACCCGGACGTCGAAGGCGACAAGCCGGAGCGTCGCGCTGAGCAGCGCGGAGATGTTCGGCTCGTCGTCGACGACGAGGACACGGCCGGCGCGCGCCACCGGGTCACTGACAGCAACGGATCCACGGTTTTCAAAAAGCACCGCACAGAACTATCAGGGCAATCTTTGAAAATCCTATGAGACGTACGGGAGCGCGCTGTACGCCTTCACCACGAGCGAGACACGACATCACCCTCCCCCACACCGGACGTGATCTCGGTGTACTGGTCACCGCGCAGCCCCAGCTTCACCTCCGTACGCACACCGTCCTTGACCACCGTGCCGTCCTGCCCGGCGACGTCGTGCACGGCGGTGCTCGGTACGCGTACGACGTCGTCCTTGCTCCCGGTGGTGACGCGTACCGAGGCACTCTGCCCGACCAGCAGTTCGCCGGGCGCGTCGTCGAAGGAGAGCACCACGCCGAACCGGGTCAGCGTGCCGTCGCTGGTACCGGCCGGGTCCACCTGCACGACAGTGGCGCCGAAGGTCTGCCCCGCCCGGTCGGCGAGGGTGATCACGGCTTTCTGGGAGACCGCCAGGTGGTCCGCGTCGGCTTCCGGGAAGTCGGCGGTGATCTGCATGTCGTAGACGTCCGCCAGGGTGATGAACACCGAGCCGGAGCTCACCTGACTGCCGACCTTCCCGCCGACCGTGAGGATGCGGCCGGCGATCGGCGCCGTGATGGTCGCGCCCTCGAGGGCCTCCTCGGCCTGCTCGACCCTCACCCGCGCCTGGTTGACCCGCTGCTCGGCGGTGAGGATGGCGTCGCCGCCGCGCCCTTCCCCGCCGCTGGTGCCTTCTTCGGCCGCACAGGTGGGTGCCGGTGCTCTGGTCGCGCTCGCGCTTCGGCTCGGCTTCGGCTTCGGCGTGGCGGGGGTGGTCGCGGCGGGACTCCGGGTTGCGGTGGGGGCGATCGAGGGCGAGGCCGGCGGGGAGGCGCTCGGCTCTTCGGTGTACGCGGCGGCGACGTTCGTACCCGTACAGGAAGATCCTGATTTTGATGTTGTGTTTGCGTCCTCCGCCTCATCGAGGGTGTCCTGTGCCTCGTCGAGCGCGATCCGCGCGTCCTCCACCGCCTCGGCCGCGCCGGTGTCGTCGACCGTGGCGAGCACCTGGCCCGCGGTGACCGTCGTCCCGGCACGGACCTCGACGGTCTCCACTGTGCCCTGCACGGCGAAGGACAGGCTGCGTGTCTGCGCCGCCTGCAACGTGCCGGTCGTCGCCACCTCGGTCGTCACCGGGCCCCGGTCGGCGGTCGTGATATCGGCCGCTGCCGGCGTCTCCGCCGTGGCTCCCGCTGTCAGCGCGCGCACCACGCCGAACGCTGCAAACGCGAGCACGACGACCGCCACGGCGACCCGGATCAGACGCCGGCGACCGGCCAGTGCAACACCCATGGGCGACGAGTCTGCCCAGGTGTCCTCGCGGCGGGCTCGGTCCCACCTGGGAGTTCGCTCGGAGAGGCGGCGGGTGTTCTTAGGTAACTCCTAGGAGCGTCTGACCGGGCCCACAGGTGTGGCCGCTTTCCTTTCGACGGTCCTGTCCGCACCTTCTCCGTCCGCACCTTCCCCGTCCGCATCGTCAAGGAGACTCATCGTGCCGGTTGTCAGTTCGAAGGCGCACCGCCGCGTCGCTGCCCTGCTGGTCGCCTCGATGGCGATCCTGTTCACGGCCGCGTGCGCAAGCTCGGACGAGGAGGGCACGGCGACCGATCCGGCCGGCGGGAACGCGGCCTTCACCGCCTATGTCGACTGCTTGAACGAGAACGGCGTCACGATCACCATGCCCTCCGGCGGGCCCGGACGCGGTGGCGTCCGCCCGTCCGGCGCGTTTCCCTCGGGTCAGCCCCGCCCCTCCGGCAGCGCCGGGCAGCGCGGTGGTGGCCTCCCCGGTGGTGGATTCCCCGGCAGTGGCTTCCCCGGCGGTGGCGGGTTCAGCAAGCCCGACGGTGTCGACGACGCCACCTGGGAGAAGGCGCAGTCCGCCTGCGCCTCTCTGCGCCCCAGCATGGGCGCCGGCCGGGGCGGCAACCGTGGCGGCAACGGGGCGAACGCCGCCTACACCAACTGCCTCAAGGAGAACGGTGTCACCGACACCGCGGACCTCGACGCGTCCGGCGCGTCCGACGCGTCCGACGCCACCGTCCAGAAGGCCGTCGAGACCTGCAAGGTTCTGAAGCCCTCCGCGACCTCCTGAAAAGCTCCGTGCCGGCGCGGCCGCCCCCCGCCATGTGCCGCGCCGGCACGGCCTCTACCTCCTGCGGAACTCCCTGGCCAGGACGTAACCAGCGACCTGTTCACCCAGGTCCACGCCCTGCACGTCCGCGCTGCGGAAGTGCACCCCGCCCCAGATCCGCGCCTCGATGACCTCCGCCAGCGCCTCCGAGAAGCTGCCGAAACCGCGGGTGGTCCCCGAATCGACGCTGTAGGCGCTGAACGCGATGTCGTCACGCCCGAAGAACCTGCGCATCGCGGTCATGATCGCGCCGGTCGAGCAGGAGTGACCCGACGTGTGATCGGGGAACGGCGGCGTGATCAGCAACGGTGTCCAGTTCGGATCGGCGCTGGTGGCCGGGTTGCCGTCGGCGCCGGCCTCGCGCACCGCGGTCACCGGCCGCCAGAAACCCCAGTGCCGCTTCTCGTTGAAGCAGGCAATCGTCGCGTCGGCACGGGCGATGTCGGCCATGGCGAACAGCCGCGCGGTCTCCAGGGTGCCGAGTCGCTGGTTCCGGGCGATCTGCCGCTTGATCTCCCATTCGGTCTGGCGCCGATCGTGCCACCAGATCGCCGATTCGGTCTGGTCCTGGGTGCGCACCGTACTGTCGATCGCACCGAGCGCCTTGATCTCGTTGAGCTCCCGGGCATACCGCCTGCTCGTCAACGCCGGCGGCCCGGCCGTGCGGTAGGCGTTGCCGTCAGCGATGACGAACGGCTTGATGTCCGCCACCTCAGCGCCGTCCTGCAGGAATCCCGGAGGCGTCGGCCGCCATTGTCCCGGCTCCGTGCCGACAGCCCAACTCGCCGCGGCACCAGCACCGTCGTCCCGGCGCGCCGCGATCATCGCACCCGCTGCCGCCTCACCCACGGCGATGCCGTCGCGCTTCGCGCGCCCGTGCCGAACTCCGGCGAGAGCTTCGTCGTAAAACCCACGCAACGTCGTTTCCTGCTCCGGAAAAAGCCATGCGAGTACGCCGTACGCAGCGCTCGCCACTGCCGCCTCCATGGACGCCCCCCGCCGGACCCGGGGCGCCACCAGGAACGGCTCGTACGGCACCCCCGCAACGGCATTGGCAGCGTCGTAAACCGCTCCCCCGACGATGGCCAGCGTCCGCCCATGCCGGTAGGGCGCCTGCCGCGCCACCTCATACGCCACGGTCTGCGTGTGCAGGCTCCACGTGATCACCGCATTGTCAGCCACCACGGTGGCCGCCGGCGCCGCTCCGGCCCTCGACGGCACCAGCGGTGCGGTCAGCACCAGCACGAGTACGGCCACAACAGCCGTCACCCGCGGTCTCCGAATCTCCCCAGACACAGCGAATAACACCCCCGTCAGTCGATCGCCACAGCTGAACAAACAGCCGCAACTCAGACTTCCGGCCTCCGCAGTGCGGGGCAAGGCATTGACATGCGCCTATGTCGTCGGGTTTCGCCCTCTACCGCCTATGCCCCTTTGCCCCGCCAGCGCCCTGGCGATCAGGAGACCTCGGCCACGACGTCGTGGCCGAGGTGGGCCGAACGGGAAGCCGAAGCGGGTCGATGGACACGCGAGGGCCGGGCCGGCGGAGCTCCGCCGGCCCGGCATCGTGCCCGAAGGTCAGCTGAGCGGGCAGCTGCTGCGGTAGTCGGAGATCGACGTGCTGCTCGGGCCGGGGCAGATGAACTGGTCGTAGCGGGTGTCGTTGTCGACGAAGCGCTTCAGCCAGGAGACCATCTGGACCGCGGTCGGGGTGTTCGTGGACTGGGGGAAGAAGTGGCTGGCGTTGTTGAGCTCCAGGTACGACTTCTCCGCGGAGGCCGGGATGCTGTTGTAGAAGGGGATGGAGTGCGACGAGACCGGGGCGATGGTGTCGCTCTCGCCGCCGATGATCAGGGTCGGGACGCGCAGTTCGCTCCAGGTCTTGTCGGTGTTCCACGGCGCGAGCGGGACGGCGGCCTGCAGGGAGGGCCGGTCGCTGGCCGCTTCGAGGCTGCCGCCGCCACCCATCGAGTGACCGGCGACAGCGAGCCGGCTGGCGTCGATGCGGCTGCGCACCGAGCTGGAGCGGGTGAGGTAGTCGAGGGCGGCGAGGAGCTGGCTGCCGCGGGAGGCGGGCTGGTCAGCGGTGGTGTTGGTCTCGATGCCGATGACCACGAAGCCGTGCGAGGCCAGGCGCGGGCCGAGCCAGGAGATGCTCGACCAGTACGCGGTGAAGCCCGGCGAGATCGCGATGGCGCCGAACGTGCCGTCGCTCGTCGTGCTCGGGTAGTAGATCTCGCCGCCGCCGAAGCCGGAGGCACCGAGCCGGGAGACGGACGTGGTGGAGACGGCGTACGGGCCACGCGACGCCTGGAGCGCCGACAGGGTGGGCGCGGGGCCCCGCTCGTACGGGTTGTCGGCGGCCTGCGCCGCGGTGGCTCCGGGAACGGCGACCAGGGCGAGGGCGGTGACCGCGGTGACCAGAATTCGCCGGGCCCGGGCGGGAACGGAAGAGAGCTGCACGTCGACACTCCTTAACAGGGGGAACGGATCGACGAGCGTCAGTTTCGGCGGGTCACCGCTGGTCCCGCATCGGCTAAATCACCGGCCTCGTGTCACCAGCCCGCAACATCCCGGAAATTTCATCCACTGAAATCCGGCGGCAAGGCCTTCCCACCCGCGCCCCGGCACGGAACACTCGCCGCATGGTTGATGCACCCTCAGTGCAGAAAGTTCGCCTCTGCGGGCGGGCGGCCGACCTGGCCGCGATCGGGCGCCTCCTGGCCACGGCGGCCGCCGGAAACAGCGGCGCCCTCGTGCTGACCGGCGCGCCGGGCGAGGGGCGCAGCGCTCTGCTCGGCGCCGTGGCGCACTCGGCGCGCGGCTGGACGGTGCTCGGTGCTCCCGGGTGTGCCGACGAGCGCGATCTCCCGTACGCCGGATTGCAGAACCTCGTGATTGGCCTGGGTGACGTGATCGCGGAACTCGAGCCCGCGCAGCGTGCCGCCCTGGCACACGGCCTGACCAGCGCCGGCAGTGACCGGCTCGCGGTCGGTCTGGCCACGCTCACCCTGCTCGGTGCGACGGCCCGGCGCCGTCCCGTCCTCCTCCTGCTCGACGACGCGCACCTGCTGGACGTGCCGACGTGGCGGGCGATCCTGTTCGCGGCACGCCGGGCCGGCCGGGAACGGCTGGCGATCCTGGCGACCGCCGCCGCCGGTGCCGAGACGGGAGGGCTGCCGGTCCGGCGCCTGACGCCGCTGGCTCCGGAAGCGGCGCGGGAGTTGCTCGCACACCGTGCGCCCGACCTGGCCGAGGAGGTCGCGGCGGCGCTGGTGGAGGTGGCCGGTGGCAACCCGGCGGCGCTGATCGACCTGAGTGACGCGCTCAGTCAGGAGCAACGGCGGGGGTACGCGCCACCGCCGGAAACCCTGCCCGCGGAGAGCACCCTGCGGCGGCGGTACCGGGCCGAGCTCGACGCACTGCCGGCCGGTACGCGGGAGTTGATGCTGCTGGCGGCCGCCATGCCGCAGGTGCCGCTGGACGACGTGCTGGCGGCGGCAACCGCCGGCGACGGGCTGTTCGGTTTCGAACCGGCGGAGCGTGCGGGACTCCTCACCATCGCCGGGGACACCGTGCGGTTCGCGTCGCCGTTGTTGCGCGCGTGTGCGTACGCCGAAATGCCCGCGGCCCGGCGCCGTGCCGCCCACGCGGCGCTGGCCCGGGTGCTCGCCGCGCGCGGAGCCCACCTGCCCGCGCTGTTGCACCGGGCAGCGGCCACCACCGGCCCGGACGTGCTGCTCGCCCGCCAGCTGACCCGGACCGCGAGCACGGCCGATCCGGCGGTCGCCGCGCAGGCACAGGCGCGCGCCGCCGACCTGCACCCGGAGCCGGGAGATCGCGGCGCGGTGCTCGTGGACGCGGCGCGGTCGGCGTGGCTGGCCGGGCGCCCCCACGACGCCGGGCTGCTGATCCGGCGGATTCCGGCGTCGGCGGGAACGGCCCGGGTACGCGCCCGGGCTCTCACCGCGGAGATGCGCCTGCCGGAGGGGCGCCCGGGAGCCCGGGACCTGCTCCTGGACGTGGCCGCCGACCTGGCCGAAAGCGACACACTGGCCGCCCTCGACGCCCTGGCCCTCGCCGGAGAGGCCGCCGCCGAGCCCGGTGAGCAGGGCAGATATGCGGGACTGGCCCGCCGGGTGACGGCACGGCAGCGGGGGGACGAGGCGCCGGCCGTGGCGCTCGCGTTCCACCACGTCGCCGGGCTGGCAGCGCTGGCGGACGGGGACGAGCCGACGGGGTTCGCCCGGTTCCGGCGGGCGCTCGACCTGGCCGACCGGGTGAAGGAGCCGGGGCCGCTGATCCGGGCGGCTACCGCCGGGCTGCTCGTCGGGGACGGGCGGCGGGCGGCCGCGCTGGCGGGGAGGGCGGCGGTGCTGGCGCGGGAGGCGGGGGCGAGCGCGCTCGAACCGCGGGCGCTCGAACTCGCGTCGCTCTCCAGCATGGCGGCCGGGGATTATGCGGCGGCGAACACGGCGGCCCTGGACGGGGCAGCGGTTGCTCGCGGTACCGGGCAGCGGGTGCTGGCCGACGCCCATCTCGGTCTGCTGGCGGTGCTGGCGGCGCTGGTCGGCGATCGGGAGACGGCGCTGAGCCGGATCGAGGAGGTTGGCGCTGGTACGGCGCGGCCGTTGTGCGGGTGGGCGCTCGCCCTGCTCGATCTTGTTGACGGGCGGTTTCCGGCGGCTACGGAGCGGCTGGTGGCGGTGGTTACGGCGGCGCCGGGGTATGGGTCGGCGCTGCTCCAGGTGGCGGTGGTTCCGCATCTGCTGGAGGCGGCGGCGCAGGTCGGGTCTGTTCAGGCCGGGGGCTCGGTTCGGTCTGGCGGCCCTGCTGGGGCAGGGGGCTCGGTTCGGGCTGGGGGGTCGGGGCGTTCGGGGGCCTCGCTCGGGCTCGAGGCGGTGGCGAGCGGGTTCGATCGGTGGGCGGGGCGGACCGGGCAGCCGACCTGGCTGGCGCTGCGGGACCGGTGCCGGGCTCTGCGGGCGAGCGATGCCGACCTGGCCGAAGGGTATTTCGGGGAGGCGCTCGGGCACATCGGCGAGGCGGGGTTCCCGCGGGCGCACACGGAGTTGCTCTACGGCCGGTTCCTGCGGCGGCGGCGCCGGCATGTGGAGGCGCGTACGCAGTTGCGCCGGGCGGCGGAAACCTTCCGGTTGCTGGACGCCGAACCGTGGGCGGCGCAGAGCGTGCGCGAGTTGCGGGCCGCGGGTGAGCGGGTCGAACAGCCGGTACCCGCGCTGAACGGCCTGGAGCTCACCGCGCAGCAGGAGCGGATCGCGGCGCTTGTCGCGGGTGGTGCGACGAACCGGGAGGTCGCCCAGGAACTGCACCTGAGCCCGCGAACGGTCGACCATCACCTGCGCAACGTGTTCGCCCGGCTGGGCGTGCGGTCACGCACCGAGATGGCCCGCCTGCTGACCGGCCGGTGAACAGCTCTCCGGCAAGCGCCGCGGCCTTGTCAGAAGCGGCCCGCGCGCTTGCCGGAAGCGGCCCCGCGCTGGTCAAAAGCGGCCCGGCGCTGGTCAAAAGCGGCCCGGCGCTGGTCAGGGCGTCAGGCCGATGTCGGACCAGCGCTCGGCCAGCTGTCGCCGCCGGCAGGCGACCAGGTGTCCCGCGAGGATTCCCGGGTGGCCGCCCCGCACGCACACGTCCGCCCCCTCGCTGAGCACCGCCGCGACCAGCTCACCCGGTGCCCAGTCGTCGATCAGCGCCACGATCCGGGTCTGCTGCGGCAGGACCGCCCGGGCCAGCCGCACATCGTGCGCCGTCGCTCCGCTGATCACCAGCAGATCGCCCGGCCGGACGTCGTCCAGGCTCGCGATCATGCGCATCGACCAGCCGTGCGGCAGATGCGGGGGCAGGCTCGCGACCCGGCTCTCCTGACCGAGAACGGCCACTGTCGGATGGGCGGCCGGCTCCGGTGCGCTGATCTTGTCGGCGGCGTCGCGGATGAGCTGGGTGATCATGGTGAACGCTCCTCGATCGGTTCCCTCGTGTTCCTCCACGATTCGCCCCGCGCCTGTGCGCCACCATGTGCTCCACCTGTGCATTCGATGTCAGAGGATCACCGCGGAGATCGCCGCCGTCAGGCGCTCTCGCGGACGATCACCCGGATCAGATCACCGCCGGGCGGGACCGGCTCCGGGCTGCCGCTCATCGCGGCCAGCACTCCCACGGCGAGGTGCGCGGCGATCGCATGCTGATCGGTGGTCACTGTGGTCAGCGACGGTACGGCGAGACGCGCGGCCGGGAGATCGTCGACGCCGATGACCGCCAGGTCACCTGGCACCCGGAGCCCGAGCCTGCGTGCTCCCGCCAGCACGGCCAGGGCGACCTCGTCGTTGTAGGCGCACACGCCCGTGACTCCGGCCTCGTACCAGCGGCGCACCGCCTCGGCGGCACGTTCCGGGTCGAGGGGCACCGTCTCGACGAGAGGTTCGGCGGGCGTGTTCGCGCGTACCCCCGCGAGACGGGGCACCGCGAAGATCCGCAGACGGTCGTCGTCGGGAGCGGCGTAGCCGAGGCGGCTGTGTCCCGTACCGGAGAGATGGTGTGCCTGTCGTTTTCCGATCAGCTGTTGCGGCATCTGCAGCTCGCACCCGTCCGCGCCGGGCCGTCCCAGCAGGGCGACCACCACCGCGATGCCGGCGGCGCGCATCGCGCCGAGCTCGTCCTCGGAGAAACCGGCGAAAGTGATCACCGCGGCCGGCGTGATCGCCTTCCAGATCTCGGCGGCCGGACGGTCCGCCTCGCTGCCGGGATGGACCACGAAGGTCAGCCCGGCGCGGGCCAGTTCGGTCGAGAGGTTGCCGAGCAGGTTGCCGACCTCGTTGCCGATCGGCCAGTCGGGCAGCAGGCAGAGCACCACGTCGGAGCGTCCGGTGCGGAGAGTTCGCGCGGCGGCGGACGGCGCGTAACCGAGGAGGGCGGCGGCCGCGAGAACCCGGGACCGGGTGGCCGCCGAGATGCTCTGACCGGGCGTGTTGTTGAGAACGTAACTCACCGTGGCCCGGGAGACCCCCGCGCGGGAGGCGACGTCGGCACTTGTCACCCGCGGCATGGGCAAACCTTACACGTGTAAGCCGCGTTCCAGGCCGCCTCACTGGTGTAAGCCGCGTTCCAGGCCGCCTCACTGGTGTAAGCCGGCGTTCCAGGCCGCCTTACTGTCAGCCGGCGTTCCAGGACGTCAGCACCGGATCCGAACCGTGTTCGAACCCCAGCGACGAAATCGTCGCGGTGTCCAGTTTGAGCAACCCGCCCGCACTCGGCGGCAGACCGATCCAGCGCGCACCGGCAACACGAAGGCAGTGGCCGTGCGCGACCAGGACGACATCACCCTCGGTCAGCAGCTCACGCGCCCGCGCCAGCACCCGGTCGAGCCGGGCACCCGCCTGCTCCGGGGACTCACCGCCAGGACAGCCGTCCGACCACAACGACCAGCCGGGGTGCGACTCGCGGATCCGCGGTGTGGTGATGCCCTCGTACTCACCGTAGTTCCATTCGGCGAGGTCCTCGGTCACCTCACTCACCGTCAGCCCGGCAAGCTCGGCGGTGCGCAGGGCCCGCTTGCGCGGACTGCACAGGACCGAGGCAAACGTACGCCCCGCGAGCCGCTCCCGGACCGCGCGCGCCTGCCGCTCGCCCTCCGAGGTCATGTCCAGATCGGTGTACGACGTGTGGCGCCCGTTCGCACTCCACTCCGTCTGACCGTGCCTGATCAGCACGATCTCCGTGCCCCCGCGGTCCGTCACGCCGCGTCCCAGGGCAGGGAGGCCGGGTGGCGGGCCTCGTCACGGGCGGCCAGGCAGGCCATCGCTCGCTGGTACTGCATGCCGGTGAGCTCGCCCCGGAAGAGCTGCGCGACCAGAAGGCCCTCGGTGCTCTCCACACGGGGCAGTGGCACGACCACGGGGTGGAGCCGGGCGTCCGCGGAGGTGGAGGCGGCGCTCGCCAGCCCGTACCCCGCATGGTCTTTGCCGCTCTTGTCCTTGCCGGTCTGGTCTTTGCCGGTCTGGTCTTTGCCGGTCTGGTCCTTGCCGGTCGTCTCGGTGCCGGTCGGCTTCTTGCCGGTCGTCTCCGGCGGCTGCGCGGGTTGCGGCCAGAGCGCGAACGTCCACGCCGCGACCATCGCGACGCCAAGCACGGCAACGACCAGCATGGTGATCAACTCCTCTGCGCCCCCGGAGTCTAATTCCCCTGTGGCGTCACGCGCATGCACCTGGATGCTCATCTCCAGGAATCTTGAGCGGATGCCGTTCGTCGTCCCGCGCGGCGACGCGCTCGATCTCACGCAGGTACTGCGGGCGCGACAGGTCCCCCTTGAGCAACTGCCTCACCAGCACACCTTCCAAGCTGGACGGCTCCGGCACCGCAGCCGGGCCACCCGGTGGGAACTCGTCACCGCGACCCTTGCCGGCTTCCCGCGCCGGCCAGAGGGCGAGTGCGGCGGCGACCATCAGGCCCACCGTCGCCACGAGCAGAATCACCATGGGAAACCACCCCCTCCGTGACATCTTCACCACGCTGCGCAAGGATCAACCAGCGAAGGCAGATGGCGCGAAATCCGGGAGGTGCCGCGATGGCCGTACGTTCATGGTCCGAACTGTCCCGCCGCGACAAGCTGGCAATCGCCGTGGTCGCCCCGATCGAGGTCGCTCTGACCATCGTGGCCGCGGCCGACCTGGCCCGCCGCCCCCGCTCCCGGGTGCGCGGACCGAAAGCGGCCTGGTGGCCGGTGCTGCTGGTGCAGCCGTTCGGCCCGCCCGCCTACCTGATCTGGGGACGCCGGTCACGCTGACTGCGCGGCTCAGCCCTTGCAGCCGCCCAGATACCAGCCGTTCGAGCCGGCCTGTTCCGGGGACTCCGCGAACGATGGCGTCCCCAAGTTCAGCAGGTAGTTCTCCTTGAACGCCGAGAACGGCCCGGCCATCACCACACACCCGACCGCCGACGCCACCGTTATGCCCGGACCACCTGTGCAGATAGGAGACGGCGCCGTACAGGACTGCCTGTTGAGCCGTGACGTCCTCGGCGTGTTGTCCCGCACTGTTCGCGGTCTGTTGTCCGCGCTGGTGGTGGGCTGCTGTCCCGCGCTCGTGGTGGGCTGCTGTCCCGCGCTGTTCGCCGGTTGTTCGTTGCTGCACGCCGCCACGAACAGTGCCACCAGTGCCAGGCCCGCAGGCGGGGGGCCGAAAGTCCCGGGACGTCGTGCTCTCCGGCACCGGTGCCACGGCCGCCGCCGGAGCAGAGTCAGAGGTGCAGACAAACGTAGCTAGGAGGACCAGATGGCCACCATCGGTCGCCGCAACATCACTCAACTCGAGACGGTCGAAGCCCCCGGTGCCATGCTGACCCCCATCGCAGCCCGGCTCCTGGCCGTCCTCCGTATCGCCACCGGATTCGTCTTCCTGTGGGCCTTTCTCGACAAGACCTTCGGACTCGGCTACTCCACCGCCGCGGAACGGGCCTGGCTCAACGGCGGCTCCCCCACCAAGGGCTTCCTCAGCTCGATCGACGTCGGACCCTTCGCCGGCTTCTTCACCAGCATCGCCGGAGCCGCCTGGGCCGACTGGCTGTTCATGCTGGGCCTGCTCGGCATCGGCGTCGCGCTGATCCTCGGCATCGGCCTCCGCGTAGCCGCGGCAGCCGCCGGCCTGATGATGGCCTTCATGTGGATCGCCGAATGGCCACCCGCCCAGACCACCAACAGCGGCGAACCCACCCGGTCGAGCAACCCCGTCGTCGACTACCACGTCATCTACGGCCTCAGCGCCGCGGTGGTCGCCCTGACCTACGCCGGCCACACGTGGGGCCTGGGCCGCTGGTGGGCCGGACTCCCCATCGTCCAGAAGAACCGCTGGCTGATCTGACTCCCGTCCGCCCTCCCCTCACACGCCCTCCCCTCACACGCCCGGCCGGATGCCCCTCCGGCCGGGCGTCTCCATGTCCCAGCCCAGGCGCCCCTCTCTCCGCACTCCCCTTTCCCAGGCGCCCCTCTCTCCGCACTCCCCTTTCCCAGCCTCTCCGGCGTCCCCACATCTCCGGCTTCCCGACCTGGGCGCACACGTTGGAGTTGCGTGCGCGTCCACCCATGCCGGGGGCGTTACCAGCGCCACGCAACCCCAATGTGTGCATCTACCACCCCGCTGCGGCTGCTCGGACGCGCCTAGCCACGTAAACGGCAGAAGTCGAGGGCGTTACAACCTCACCAAGACCCGGCCGTACGGGTTTCCATGATCATGAGCCGGGGGATTTCCTGTTCCTCATACCGTTTCAGCCGTCGCACAGCGGAGGTCACGTTGTCTCAGATCGAGCTGGCCCGCCCGGAAGACGCCGGCGACGTAGCTGACCGCATGACCTTCGAGGTCGACGGCTGGCCGGTCGCCCGTCTCCATCGCGGCGAGTCCGCCTCCATCCCGGTCGACCCGGGCGTGCACCTCATCCAGGTACGCCTCGACTGGCTGAGCAGCGCTCCCCTGCACATCGAGGTCCCCGACGGCGCCAGGGTGACCGCCACCGGTTCCCTGGCCGCCGACTCCGCAGGCGTAACCAGCACCTACATCAGCCCCGAAACCGCTCTGGACCTCCACGTCTCCTGACCGGCGCGGTCCAGGACCCCAGCTCGCCAAGCCTCACGGCGACGGGGTGCGCATCCCGCGCTCCGATGGTGGCGAGACACGCTCCCCCGCTCAAGTGCTCACGCTTTCGGAGCCAGGACGGCGACGAGGAAGTCTGCCGACGGGGTGAAGGGGCGCAGGTCCCACGTGCTGAGCTGAAGTTCCGGGCTCAGGCCCGCGGTGGCGGCGTCGGCCAGGAAGGTGTCGAAGTCGTACCCGCGGCCGGATCCGAAACCGATTACCGCCCGCCCCGTGCTGGACAGGTGCGCTGCGAAGCGGCGGAGGATCTCGACACGGGAATCGGGCGCCGCGAACGTCATAACGTTGCCGGCACAGACGATCACGTCGAACCGTTCGGGCAGTCCGAGTCCAGGAAGGTCGAGTTCGCTGAGATCACCGACTTCCCAGCGCGGTCCCGGGTGGTTCCGCCGGGCCTCGGCGATCAACTCCGGATCGAGGTCGACCCCGGTGACGTCATGACCGGCAGCGGCCAGCAGACCACCGACACGCCCCGTGCCGCACCCGGCGTCAAGCACGCGAGCGCCACGCGGAAGCATCGCGTCGATCATGCGGGCCTCGCCGCCCAGGTCGTCGCCGCGGGCAGCCATCGTCCGGAAGCGGTCGATGTACCACTGCGAGTGGCCAGGATCCTCGGCGATCTTGCGCAACCAGAGATTGTCAGTAGCGGTCATCGAACGGTCACTGCCTCTTCCTCAGAAACCCGGCCGGCCTTAACAGCCACCCGGCGGTCCCTCCGATCATCCCGCAGCCACCACCCCGCCGAACGAGCACCCGCGATCGACGAGGTCACGGGGCAACCCCGCGCCTTATGGCGGTGAGCACGCGGCCAGTCATCAACTGCGGAGCGGCGAGCGGCCAGGGCGAGCGCCAAGCGGCGAGCGCCAAGCGGCGGGTGGCGGGTGCCGGGCGCCGGGCGCCGGATGCCGGATGCCGGGCGCCGGATGCCGGATGCCGGATGCCGGATGCCGGGCGCCGGGCGCCGGATGCCGGATGCCGGGCGGCGGGCGCCGGATGCCGGGCGGCGGGCGCCGGATGCCCGGTGGCGTACCGGGTGGCGGATGGTCACCCGGGCCTGCGCCGCGGTCAGCTCGTGTAGTCGACCTTTGCCGTTTCGACCAGTTCGGCGGTGCGGCCGGGGGCGGACTGCCACTGCCAGTAGAGGTTGGTGTGGGCGATGACCTGCTCGGGCGGCGGGGCGCCGTAGGCGGTGAGGTCCTCGGTGGTGTGGGCGTCGGAGACCAGGGTGACGTCGTAGCCCCGGACGAAGCCGCCGTGGATGGTGCTGCGAATGCAGGCGTCGCTCTGGGCGCCGGTCACCACGAGGCGGCCGACGCCACGCTCGGAGAGCAGGTCCTCGAGCTCGGTGGCCTCGAACGAGTCACCGTAGATCTTGTGGACCAGGGGCTCGGCTTCCTGGCGGCTCAGCTCGGGCACGTATTCCCAGGCGTCGGTGCCCTTGGGCAGGCCCTGCTCGTCGGAGTGCTGCACCCAGACGACCGGAATGTTGTCGAGGCGGGCCTTCTCCAGGAGGGTATTGATGTTGGCGATCACCTCGTCCCGGCGCGGGGCACCGGCGACCACGCCGTTCTGCACGTCGATGACCAGCAATGCTGTGTTCGGGCGATCCGGCAATGTCGTCATGCGGCCCACCCTAGAACGACCCCCTGACATTTTTTCGCGCCCCGAGCGGGACCCGGGGCAGAACGCGATCGAGACCGGACAGGGCCGGCGGAACCCACCGGGAACCCAGCGGAACCCCGCGGGAAACGAGCGGAAACCCCGCGGGAAACGAGCGGGGAGCGAGCGGGGAGCGAGCGGGATTTGACGGGCGCCGGGGGTAACAAGGCCACACGAAACAGGTCGGCCGCGGCCCTCCCGGAACGGCACCTCGACGGCTTTACTTGGTGCCATGACAGCTGATCAGCGCACACCCGGCCTGGCGGAGGTGGCCCGGCGGGGAGGTGTCTCCATCGCGACCGCGTCCCGGGTCCTCTCCGGCCGGGGTCCGGCCTCCGCCGCCAGCCGCGACGCTGTGCGCCGTGCTGCCACCGACCTCGGGTATGTGCCGCACCCGGTGGCCCGGCGTCTCGCGCAACGAGAGGGCACCCGGATCATGTTCGCGGTTCGGGACCGGCGCACCGACATCCTGCGGGACCCGTTCGTCACCCGGGCGGCAGCGGCGATCGCCTCGGCCGCTGAGTCGGAGGGCCTGGGTGTCTCCCTGCGCCGCCTGCCCCTGGACGCCGCGGCCGAGCTGGATCTGATCGCTGCCGACCGCAGCGTCGCCGCCGTGGTGCTGGCCGGCCACGACCGTCCGACGCTCGAACGCCTGCCCCCGAGCCTGCGCGGGCGGACCGCGGCGATCGGGACCGGCGGCGCCGACGTGGACAGCGCTGACGTGGACAGTGCCGCCGGGATCGGCGCCCTGCTGAACCACCTTCATGCATCCGGCCGCCGTCGCATCGCCCTGGTCGGCGGACCGCCCTGGCTGGCCGCGGCCCGTGCACCACTGCACGCCTACACGGAGTTGATGCGCGCCACCGGCCTGCCGGTCAGGGTGGTCCCGGGCGACTTCACCGCCACCCGCGGCCGCACCGCGGCCCGGATCGTGCTGCGCCGCTGGCCCGACACCGACGCGATCGCCACCGTCAGCGATGCCACAGCGCTGGGCGTCCTGCAGGCGCTGGGCGCGGCGGGCGTCCGCGTCCCGCACGACATCGCCGTCACCGGCTTCGACGACATTCCGCTGTCCGCCGTCACTCACCCCGCCCTCTCCACCGCCACCCACCCGGTCGAGCTGATCGCCATGGCGGCCACCCGCACCGCACTGGGCGCTCCACAGCGCGGTCGCCTGTTCCCCAGCCGCCCCGTCCTGCGCGCCACCGCTTAAGTACACGCGGGGCAGAGGGCAGGGCGCCAGGCAGGGAGCGGGGAGGGCAGAAAAGGCCCTGAGGAAGGCGCAAGGTGGCGGAATCCGAAAGGGCGGCCTGACAGGAGAGCACCGCCCGGCAAGAGGGCGCCACGTGACACCAGAGGACCGTCCAACGGCAGAGCGCCGCCTACCCGCTGAGCGACCCGTAGAGCGCCGCCAGTTCCTTCCCGATGCGGGCGAGCTCCACCCGTACCGAAGAAGGGTCTTGAACCTCGACGGCCGCGCCCCAACCGCTGAGAGGCTGGTTTGAGGGTTTAGGTCCGTTTCTCGGTGAGGGCGAATACTCCGGGTTCGTTTTCGGTGAGGATGTTGCGGTTGACCATGCGTTTCAGGCGTGAGCGGGCGCTTTCGACGTGGCCGGGTGTGGGGTCGACGCCGACGGCGAGGCAGATGTCTTTGGCGCGCATCCCGTCGGGTGCGTCGCGCAGTGTGGTCAGTATTTGCTGGTAGGGGGTGCTGGCGATGGTCGGGTCGTCGGCGGTGAACTCGGTCGCGGTGAGTGTTTGCAGGGTGGTGCGGGTCGTCGCGAGGTCGGCCAGTTCGGTGTCGGCGTCGGCGAGTTGCGCGGTCAGGGTGGTGATCTGTTGTCGTAGGTGGGCGGCGGTCTGGCTGGTGGTGGCTTCGCGGTGGGCGATCAGGTCGAGCAGCGTGGTGATGTTCACCGGCGGCTCACCGCCAGGTCGGGGTGCTGGTGCCGGTCAACCGGCGCACGATGTTGGCCATCGAGGCCCAGAGGGTGCGCGACACCGATGATTCGGGCCGGGTTTCGTATTCGCGGGCCAGGCGGCGGTGCAGCATCAGGGTGCCGTTGACCTGTTCGACGATCCACCGTTTCTTGACCGGCACGAACCCGGCGGTGGTGTCGGTGCGTTTGACGACTTCGATGTCGATGCCCAGGACCGCGCCGTGCAGGGCGAAGTTCTGCTGGAAGCCGGAGTCGACCCAGGCCCGGGTCACGGTGGGGGTGTGTTCGGCGACCTTGTCGAGCAGTTCGATGCCGATCACGTTGTCGCTGACCGACGCGGCGGTCACGACCACGGCGATGATCAGGCCGAGGGCGTCCACGGCCAGTCCCCGTTTGCGGCCGGGAACCTTTTTGCCGGCGTCTTTACCGGTTGTCGCCGCCGGGACGTGGTTGGCGGCGCGGATCGACTGGGTGTCCAGCACGACCGCGCTGGGGTCTTCTGCGCGGCCGGCTTTCTCCCTGGCCTGACAGCGCAGCAGGTCATGAATCGCCTGATCAGTGCCGTCGTCGCGCCACAACGCGAAGTAGTAGTAGGTCGCCGACTTCGGCGGCAGGTCATGCGGCAGATACGCCCACTGACAGCCGGTCCGGGTTTGGTAGAGGATCGCGTTCAGGATTTCCCGCAGCTGGTAACCACCGCCCTGCTGGCCGGCCACCGAGACGCGTGTGGCCTGCCACGCCTCCAGAAACGGCCCGATCAGCGCCCACTGTGCGTCGGTCACGTCGCTGGGATACCGCTGTCGATCACTCATGACCAGCGCAACGCCGCGATGATCTCCCGGTCGCGATCCGGGCTCACCTTTCAGCCCATCGAGTGATCCCTATCCATAGCGAACCCTCAGAACGATCTCCAACCCGACTCAACGCATAGATCAACCCGAAGACCCCCGAACCGCCCTCTGAGCGTCCGTGCGATGTCCCTCGCCGTAGGCGCTCCCACCCGGACCCGGGCGCGGCCGTCCGCGAGCACCTCCTCCACCTCGCAGTGCCGCCCGAAGTGATCGCGCAGCACCCAGACGAAGCGTTCCTCGATCAGCAAGATCGCCCAGGTCCTGGCCCGCTTCTCCTCCACCTCGCCGACCACCTGTTCCCAGGCCGTGTCCAGGGCGAAGTCCGCCGGGCGGTCGAAGCTCTCCTCGGTCACCGTCATCGCGGAGATCCGGTCCAGGCGGAAGGTCCGCCGGCCGCGATCGGTGCCCGCGATCAGGTACCAGATGCCGTCCTTGTCCACCAGGCCCCACGGATCGGCTTCGCGGACGACGCCCTTGTAGGTGAGCCGGACCCGCCGTTGGCGGACCACCGCGTCCTGAGAGAGCCCGACGAAGGCGGGAGCCGCCGTCTCCGACGAGCCCCAGCGGGAGGGGTCGATCAGGGTGGCCGCGGCGGCCGCCTCGGCGGCGGTCCGGAACGGGGCCGGCAACGCGCGGAGCAGCTTGCGCAACGCCGCCTTCGCCTCGCCGGACACCGCGGCGGCCGGCCCTACCAGCAGGAACAGCGCTTGCGCCTCGGCCGAGGACAGGCCGCTCAGATCAGTACGCGCGCCGCCCACCAGCGACCACCCGCCGTGCCGCCCCGGCTGCGGATAGACCGGGATTCCCGCCGCGGACAGCGCCTCCAGGTCGCGGCGGGCCGTGGCGACGGACACCTCCAGCTCGGCGGCGAGCTCGGCCGCGGTGACCCGGCCGCGAGATTGCATCAACAGGAGGGTGGCGACGAGCCGGTCCGCGCGCATGTATCCAAGATTCGCAGAGAAAGTGCTCAGAAGGTGAGCACTTATGTCGCGAGGATGGAACCATGCTTCGAGGAATCACGACAGTCACGTTCTTCGCCGACGACATGGAAGCGGCGACCTCCTGGTACACGAAGGTGTTCGGGGCGGAGCCGTACTTCAATCGCCAGAACGCCTACATCGAGTGGCGTGTGGGCGACTATCAGCACGAGTTCGGCTTGCTCAGCAGCAAGTTCGCTCCGCACACGCCCGGCAAGGGAGCGGTCGTCTACTGGGCCGTCGACGACGTCGAGGCCGAATACCGGCGGCTCCTCGACCTCGGTGCCGAGCCCCACGACCAGCCGACCGAACGTGGCCCCGGCTTCGTCACCGCGTCGGTGATCGATCCGTTCGGCAACGTGCTCGGTGTCATGTTCAACGAGCACTACCTGCAAATTCTCGAAGCTTGCGGTGGAAGCGGTTCCACCGCCTAACCTCTCCGGCGTGCCCCGGATCCGTCCATACCGCCCTGCCGACCGAACCGCCCTCTACGACATCTGCGTGCGCACCGCCGACGCCGGCGGTGACGCGCGCGGACACTATTCCACCGACGACCTGATGGGCGACCTCTTCGCCGGCCCCTACGCCCACCTCGAGCCCCACCTGGCCTTCATCCTGACCGCAGACGCAGACGCAGACGCGGACGCGGACGCGGACGCAGCGGCAGACGCGAATGCAGCGGCAGACGCGAATGCAGGTCAGGAGGGGGTCGTGGACAGCGGCGGCCAGGCGGTGGGCTACGTGGTCGGCACAGCGGACACCGCCACCTTCGCCCGCCGCTACCGGGACGAGTGGATCCCCCTGCTCGGCGACCGCTACCCGATCCCGCCCCCGTCCGGCCGCACCCCGGAACAGGAGATGGTCGCTCTCCACCACAACCCGGAGCGGATGCTGGTGCCCGGCCTCGAAAACCACCCCGCCCACCTGCACATCGACCTACTGCCGGCCTATCAGGGGCAGGGCTGGGGACGCCGGCTCATCGAACGTTTCCTGACCACCGTGGACGCTCCGGGTGTACACGTCGGCATGGTCACCGCGAACGTCAGGGCCCGCGGCTTCTACGACCGCGTCGGCTTCACCGTGCTGTCCGTTCCCGGCCCGGGCCCGCTCACCTATCTGGGCGTCAGCACACAGCGGCCGTCACGGCCGTCTCAGCTTTGATCGTACGACGACGCCATCCCGAGGCCGGACAGGAGCTCCAGGACGGAAAGTCGTCACCCCGACACCAGAAGCGCGGCAATCAGGGCTGGAGGCCGATCGATCACTCTTGTACGATCGTACTTGTACACACGTACAAGATGATCGAGGTGTTTCCGCAGTGCCGTACGTCTACCTGTTCACCGCCATCGCGGCCGAGCTCGTGGCAACCAGCCTGATGAAGGCGACCGATGGCTTCACCCGCCTCTGGCCGACCCTGGCCTGCCTGGTCGGCTACGCATTGTCGTTCGTGCTTCTCGCCCAGGCGGTGAAGGGCATCCAGGTCGGCGTGGCGTACGCGATCTGGTCCGCCGTCGGCACCGCCGCGATCGTGGTGATCGGCGCGCTCTTCCTGGACGAGCCGTTCACGACGGTTAAGATCGCCGGGGTCTCGCTCATCATCGCCGGCGTCGTCATGCTGAACCTGAACAGCGGGACGGCCCATTGACCGGCCGCCGCCCCCAGCGCACCCGCGACCCGGAGGCACGCCGCGCCGCCCTGGCCGCCGCCACCATGGAGGTCATCGCCGAGGCCGGTGTCGGCCGGACCACGCATCGCGCCGTCGCCGCCAAGGCCGGGCTGCCGCTGGGCGCCACCACGTACTACTTCCCCACGCTCGACGATCTGATCGCCGCCGGGCTGCGGCACGCCGTCGCGATGCTGCAGGCCGACCTCGAGCAGTGGGGGGAGCGGCTGCGGACCGCCCCGGACATGCCCGAAGCGCTCACCGGCCTGGTCCAGGAATACCTGGGCGACCGTAGCCAGGTCCGCCTGGAGTACGAGCTGTGCATGGCCGCCGCCCGCGACGAGGCCCTGCGCCCGCTCGCCGAGGTGTGGATGCGGGGGCTGCCGGAGATCCTCGAGCCGTACGTCGGTGCGGACGCCGGGCGCGACATCTGCGCCCTGCTCGACGGCATCATCCTGCTCGCCCTGGTCACCGAGTCCGACCTGGACGCCCCGGCCCTGACCTCGGCCGTCCGCCGCCTCGCCGCCCCCGAACCCGGCAAATGACGGTGCCGAAGACCAGGACGGCGAACCGCTGGTGGCGCCGGTGCCTGCATTCCGCCCGGCGTCCCTAGGATCGGTCACCATGACCACCCGGCCGCCGCTGGCGGAACAACTCGACATGGCACCGCACCCCGAGGGCGGCTGGTTCCGGGAGACCTGGCGGTCTGCCTTCAGCTTCAGCCCTGAGGGGTACGGGGAAACGCGCAACGCCGCCACCGCGATCTACTTCCTGCTCCACCCCGGTGAGGAGTCGGCGTGGCACGAGGTGCGCTCCGACGAGCTGTGGTTCTGGCACTCCGGCGGCCCCTTGGAGCTGCGCCTCGGCGGGAGTGGCGAACGGCCCGGTGCGGAGGAGATCGTGGTGCTCGGCCCGGACCTGACCGCGGGACAGCGGCCGCAGGTCCTCGTGCCGGGCGGGGTGTGGCAGGGCGCGCGCCCGGCCGGTGACCAGCCGGTTCTGGTGAGCTGCGTGGTCGCCCCGGGCTTCGACTACGCCGACTTCCGCCTGCTCGAAGGCTAGCGGCCGAGGCCGGCGAGCAACCGGGTCAGGCGGCCGGGCCGGCGAGCAACCCGGGCCGGCGGCCGGGGCCGACGAGCAACCGGGTCAGGCGGCCGGGCCGGCGAGCAACCGGGGCCGGCGGCCGGGTGAACCGCTAGCGGGCCAGGCGGAGGCGGCCGGCCTGATAGGCGACCACGCCGGCCGGGTCGACTTCGTAGGTTGCGGGCGGGCCGTCGCCGGTGACGCGGAGCCGGTTGGGGCTGACCAGGTGGTAGGTGGTGGTGCCTGGCACGACGGCCAGGGACGGGACGAGGACGCGCACGGACGGGACCGTCACCGGGCCGGATGCGACGGTCAGGCCGAGATGGTGGATCGCCCAGGTGACGAAGATGGGCGAGTCGGTGATCCGGGGTACCGCGTCCGGGGCGATCGCGGCTGGGCCGGCGGGACCGGGCGGGGGAAGGCCGGCGTCGCCCGACTCGTCCGAGCGGCAGGACCACCCGTCCGTGGAGCGGCCGAGGCCGAGGTTACGGGTCCAGCCGGCGCCCTTGCAGGTGATGGTGAGTTCCCGGACCTCGGTGCCGTCCAGGGTGGCGGTCCACTCCATCGCGTACGGCAGGGTGCCGTGGACGACCGCGTTCCCGCTGCCCGGCGCGAGCACCAGTTCGGTGCCGACCAGGTCGGTCCGCTGCCAGGCCAGCGACCCGGACTGCCAGGCCGGCGGCACCGGCTGCGGCGTGCCGTCCGCCGTGCGCGCACCCGTCTGGCCGGTCATGGTCTCGGTCATCACGCCTCCCTCACCGCTGTCCGGAATCTCATGCTTACACCGCGTGAGCGCCGATGCTGCCGATACGTCCGATAGGGTACCCATCCCCTGCCGAACGGTCTGCCCCGCACCGGGATGGACGGTCACGAGCCGCGGTCACGGGTCTGAACCCGGGCCGCACGCCGCTGGTATTAGGGAGAGACAGCGACGAGTGCGTAAGGTCGAATGAGACCTTCATCGATGCCGAGGGGTACAGGGATGGCCGGTCAGGAGTATGTGGACGGCCCGGATCTGCGAGGGTTCCTGGCGTACCACGGTGGCAGGCTGAGCGCGGCCGGGGCCGCCGGGATCGCCGCGCAGGTGGCCGCCGAGTTGGCGTCCGAACATGACCTGGGCCGGGTCCACTCCGGTCTGGCACCGCAGACCGTTCTCGTGGTGCCGGGTCCCGGGCCGGTGCGGGTGCGGGTCGACGACTCGGGCACGGTGCTGCCGATGGTCGGCTACACGGCGCCGGAGGTTCTCGCCGGTGCGGTGCCGACGGATGCCGCGGATGTGTGGTCGCTCGGGGTTCTGCTGGTGGAGATGGTCACCGGGAACCCGCGGGGGAAGGCGGACGACCTGCCTTCGCCGCTGAACGTGGTGGCCCGGGACTGCCTGGCCACCGATTCTCAGCGACGCCCTCCGGCCCGGCGGCTCGCGGCCTACCTGCAGCAGGTCTCGACTACACCCGGCCTCCTCGAGAGCACGCCCGCGAGCGGCACGGCCCCGAGCGGCACGGCCTCGAGCGGCACGGCCCCGAGCGGCACGGGCGGCGGGATCGCGGGAGTTCTTGGCGGCAGCACTGCGCAAGCTGCCGGCTCCGGTGCGGACGTCGACAGTGCCGGGGCAGCCTGGGCGATCGGTGCCGGCGCTGCTCCGGTGGCAGCCGGCGCCTGGGGCGCGGCCGACAACCCCCGGGGCGCGGCCGACAACCCCTGGGGTGCGGGCACGACTCCGGGCGCCTGGGGTGCGAGTGCGAGTGAGGCACCGCCGGTGGCGGAGGGTGCGCGAGCCGGCTGGGCCACCGCGACCGACACCGGCAGCTGGGTAGTCAGCAACGGTCCGGACGCCACGCCCGCAAGCAGGCCGACCACCCCCGCGCCGATGCAGCCTCCGTCGATGCAGCCTCCGTCGGTGACACCGCCGCCGTCGATGCAGCCTCCGTCGATGACACCGCCGCCGTCGATGCAGCCGCCGGGCGAGCCGGAGCGCGAACGGAGCCGGTGGCGCAAGGGCCCGCTGGTCACCCTCGGTGCCGCGGTACTGATCACCGCCGTCCTGGCCGGTCTCAACATGAACGCGTCGGCCGGCGAGCGCACAGTCCAGGCCGCCCAGCAGGTGAGCGCGGCACCACAAGCCACCACACCAGCCTCCCTTCCGCCGACCGACGACCTGGCCGCCCCGGCCACGAAAGCACCGGCCGAGGCGCCCGGCACGGCCGCATCAGGCACGGCGAAGCCCGCCCAGGAGAACCTGCGGGTCACGCTGGCCGGGAAGGTGGAGAACGGCGGCGGCACGCTCGCGCTGTCGATCCGGGACGGGAAGGCCGTCGCGTACGTGTGTGACGGCGACCGGATCGAGTCGTGGCTGCAGGGCACCGCGACGGGCGGGAAGCTGTCGCTGAAGGGCCGCGACGGCAGCACCCTGACCGGCACGTTCGACGCCCGTAGTGCCGAGGGGGAGGTCACCGTCGAGAAGAGGACCAACCGGTTCGAGGTGGGTGTGGTCCGTAAGCCGTCGGGGCTCTACCGGACCGCTTCCCGGGTTCGTGGTGCCGAGGTCTCCGGAGGGTGGATCGTGCTCGCGGACGGGCGGCAGGTCGGTGTGCTGAAGAGGAACGGTGCCCCGGCGCCGGCGCCGCTGCTGGACGTGGCCACCCGTACCGCCACGGTGGACGGGGAGACGGTCAGCGCGACGACGATCGACGCCGAGAGCGGCGAGGGATTCTGATCGTGGAGGCCGGTACGCTGCGGCAGCCCCGCGTGTGGTTGCCCGTGGTGGCCGGAGTCGGCGTGGCGGTCTGCCTCGGGGTCTACGGGCGGCTGCACGAGCCGGCCGGGGCCCTGGACGTTCCCGCGTTCATCCGGCTGCAGGACACCAAGGTGTGGCTGGCCACGGCGGCCGCCGCGCTGGGCGTGATCCAGCTGGTGTCCGCCCTGGCGATGTACGGCAAACTGCCCACCGCCCGCTGGATCCCCGGCCTGCACCGGTGGAGTGGGCGGCTCGCTCTGCTGTTCTCCCTGCCGGTCGCCGTCCACTGCCTGTACGCGCTCGGCTTCCGCGCCGGCGAGCCCCGGGTCCTCGCCCACTCACTGCTGGGCTGCGTGTTCTACGGCGCGTTCGCCGCGAAGATGCTGCTGATCAGCCGGCCGGGCGAGGGACGGCCCTGGGTCGTCCCGCTGGCCGGCGGGCTGGTGCTGACCACCCTCACCGGCCTCTGGCTGAGCTCCGCCCTCTGGTTCTTCACCACGTTCGGCCCCGGCTGGTAGGCACCGGCCACCGGCGGGAGCCGGGGGGACCGGGACAGCCCGGTGGCCGGACTCCACCCGCTGGCCGTACCAGGTTCCGGCCAGCACCAGGAGAATCCCGGCGACCGTGATCGACGTCAGGTGCTCGCCGCCGAGGCCGACACCGATGAGGACCGCCCACACCGGTTCCGTGCCGAGCAGCAGGCTCGCGCGGGCGGCGGACGTCCGGCGTACGGCCCACAGCTGCACCAGGAAAGCGAAGACGCTGCACCCCAGGGCCAGCCAGAGGATGCCGAGCCACTCCCCCGTACCGAAGGCCCGCACCGCCGGCCCCAGCGCGGGCGCCGCGGCGACGCCGAACAGGACGGCGCCGACGAGGGTCTGCAGGGTCGTCAGCGTGACCGTGTCGTAGGCCCGTCCGCGCGTCAGGTGCCCGGAGAGGGTGACGTGCGCGGCGCGGACCACTGCCGCGGCGAGCATCAGCGCGTCCCCGGCCGACGGCGTGCTCAGCCCGGACCCGGTCACCAGCAGGAACACCCCCGCGACGGCCACACCAGCCGCGAGAAAGAAGCGCCCCGGCAGCCAGCGCCGGCCGATCGCGCCCTCCAGGGCCGGGGTCAGCAGGATCGTCAGGCTGATCAGCACTCCGGCGTTCGTGGCGCTGGTGAGCGATACGCCGTACGTCTCGAGGATCAGCACCGCCGCCTGCGTCAGTCCCAGCAGTGACCCGGCAGCCAGCTCCGGCCGGCTCGGCCTGCCGGGCCGGCGCACCAGCACGACCGGGACCATCGCCAGGGCCGAGACCAGGAACCGCAGGGCCAGCACGGCCAGCACACCGCCGACCACGACGAGGTCCTTGGCGGCGAGATAGCTGCTGCCCCAGATCACGGCGACGGCGAGGAGAAGCAGCATCGACATGGGGACAGCCTGCGATCACCCGATGATGTAGACAAGGCGCGAGATGCTGAACCCACGGTTTAGTGGAGGCTACATGGATCTGCATCACCTCAGGTTGCTGCGGGAACTCGGCGACCGGGGCAGCGTCGCGGCTGTCGCCCGGGCGATGCACATCACACCGTCGGCGGTGTCGCAGCAGTTGAAGGCGCTGCAACGGTCGGCGCGGGTGCCGCTGACCGAGAGGCGCGGGCGGCACCTGGTGCTGACCGAGGCGGGGCGGGCCCTCGCCGCGGCGGCGGTCGAGGTGTGGACCGCGATGGACAAGGCGGATCGCATCGTCGGGGCGTACCTCGACGATGCCGGCGTCCCGGTGAGCATCGCCGCGTTCCACAGCGCGGGGCTCGCCTGGTTCGCGCCATTGATCCGGCGGCTGGCCGCGGGTGGCCCGCCGCTGCGATGCGCGGACGAGGACGTGGCACACGCCGGCTTCCCCGCGCTGGTGGCCGATTACGATCTGGTTGTGGCGCACCGGCTCGCGCACAGCCCGCCCTGGCCGGCCGACCGGGTCGCCGTCGTCCCGCTGGTCCAAGAGCCGATCTACGTGGCGGTGCCGGCCGGGCATCCGCTCGCGGCCCGGTCCGCGCTGACCGCTGCCGACGTGGCCGGCGAGCAGTGGATCAGCGTGCACGACGGCTTCCCGCTGGAGGGCATCCTGGCGACGATCGCGGCGGCGGCGGGGCGGCCGCTGACGATCGCGCACCGGATCAACGACTTCGCGGTGGCGGCCGCTGTCGTCGCGTCCGGGGCGGCGCTGGCCTTACTGCCCGGCTACACGAGCCCGCCGAACCCGGGGGTGACGCTGCGGCCGCTCGCGAACCTGCCGGCCGGGCGGCACATCGACGTGCTCACCCGCCCGGAGACGCTGCACCGGGCAGCGGTCAGGACGGTTCTGGACGCCCTGCGGGAGATCGCCGCCCGCTGAACCGGCGCGGCGGCACCGTGTGCGCCTATCGGCCGCCGAGCGGGATCCGGGCGACCGGCTCCCACGTGATGGTCTTGGCGTCGGGATCGGCGGTGACGTCGACCAGCTGCACCTCCCGCACGGTCATCGGCGCGTGGCTGGGCCGGACCTGGCGCAACGCCCGCTGAACCCCCTCCGAGTCGGCCTCACCGTTCGCATATCCGAGCGTCAGATGCGCGATACCCGCGGGGTACTTCAGCGCCTCCGGACCGCGCACCCGCCCGAGCACGTCGTAGACAACCCGGGTCAGGTGGTTGATCTCGTCGTCCGGCGAGGTGTCGAACATGACCACCGACGTCTGGGCCAGGCAACTGCCGACGGTGAGCGTGAACGGCTCGACGGCGGCGAGGTCGCGTTCCAGCTCCGCGGCCAACTGGCGGCGATCGCCGGCGGAGTAGTTCCGGCCGTACGTGTCGGCGATCTGCGCGACGGTGATGTGCAGCCAGCGGTCCGCCACGAAGGTCAGCGGCGAGCCGTCCAGGGCCTTGCGGCAGCCGGCGACGAGGGAGGCCAGGGCGCGGTCCTCGTCGAGATCGGGTACGGCGTACACGTGAAGGAGGGTCTCGCCGGTGGGCCAGAGACCGCTGCCGTGGCGGAACACGAAGGGTTTCATCGCTCCGAGCCTAGCCCGGCAGTTCAGCCCGGAAGCGGCGCAGCGGCCCGGTGTGGCAACCGGGCCGCTGCGTCTCTCGAGAGCTGTGCGCTGACCGTACCGTCAAAGGTTTTTCATCAGATCTTCGAAGCCGGCGGTCAGCGCGAACGGATCGGCCACGGTGACCGGCTCCCGGCGCTCGATCTCACGAGCCAGCTCGGCCGCGGCGCGATCGATGCGGCCGCGCAACGGGCCCTCCACCGAGTCGGCGCCCCAGTCGTCGCTGGCCGCGAAGACGGCGGTGGGAACGACCGCGGCGCGCAGGTAGGCGAAGAGCGGCCGCAACGCGTGCTCCAGAACCAGCGAGTGACGCGCGGTGCCTGCGGTGGCGGCAAGCAGAACCGGCTTGTCGGCGAGGGTGTCCTTGTCGAGAACGTCGAAGAAGGACTTGTAGAGGCCGCTGTAGCCGGCGGTGAAGACCGGGGTGACGGTGATCAGCCCGTCGGCGGCGGCGACCGCGTCCTGCGCCTGCTTGAGCGAGGCGGGGGCGAAACCGGTCAGCATGTGGTCGGTGATCTCGTGGGCCAGGTCGCGCAGCTCGACGACCTGGACGTCGAGGGTGACGCCGAGCCGGGCGGCGGCTGCGCCCGCCGCCGCGGACAGCTGGTCCGCGAGCAGGCGGGTCGACGACGGCTGGCTCAGGCCCGCGCTGATCACGACGAGCGTGCGCTGCTTCATGCCGTGACCTCTTCCATTTCCGAAGCCTCGCGGGCGGCCAGCAGGGAGGCGTGGGTCGGAGCGTCCGGCACGTGGGCCGGCTTCAGGGCGGCGAACTCCTTGCGCAGCACCGGGACGACCTCTTCGCCGAGCAGGTCCAGCTGTTCCAGAACGGTCTTCACCGGCAGGCCGGCGTGGTCGAGCAGGAACAGCTGGCGCTGGTAGTCGCCGACGTAGTCGCGGAAGCCGAGCGTACGGTCGATGACCTGCTGCGGGCTGCCGACGGTCAGCGGCGTCTCCCGGGTGAAGTCCTCGAGCGACGGCCCGTGGCCGTAGACAGGGGCGTTGTCGAAGTACGGCCGGAACTCACTTACCGCGTCCTGGCTGTTCTTGCGCATGAACACCTGGCCGCCGAGGCCGACGATCGCCTGGTCCGCCGAGCCGTGGCCGTAGTGCTCGAAGCGCTGCCGGTAGAGCTGCACCATGCGCTGGGTGTGCTCCTTCGGCCAGAAGATGTGGTTCGCGAAGAAGCCGTCACCGTAGTAGGCGGCCTGCTCGGCGATCTCCGGGCTGCGGATCGAGCCGTGCCAGACGAACGGCGGGACGTCGTCGAGCGGGCGCGGCGTCGAGGTGAAGGACTGCAGCGGCGTGCGGAACTTGCCCTGCCAGTCGACGACGTGCTCACGCCACAGCTTGTGCAGCAGCGAGTAGTTCTCGATCGCGAGGGGGATCCCGGCGCGGATGTCCTTGCCGAACCACGGGTAGACCGGGCCGGTGTTGCCGCGCCCCAGCATCAGGTCGACGCGCCCGTCGGCGAGGTGCTGCAGCATCGCGAAGTCCTCGGCGATCTTCACCGGGTCGTTGGTGGTGATCAGCGTGGTAGCGGTGCTGAGCTGCAGGGTCTTCGTCTGCGCGGCGATGTAGGCCAGCGTGGTGGTCGGCGAGGACGAGAAGAACGGCTCGTTGTGGTGCTCACCGAGCGCGAAGACGTCGAGACCCACCTCCTCCGCGTGCTTCGCGATGGTGACGATGTTCTTGATCCGCTCGGCCTCGGTCGGTGTGCGCCCGGTGGTGGGGTCGGCCGTGATGTCGCTGACGCTGAAGATTCCGAACTGCATGACCCGCTCCTGGAGCTCTCCGGCCGGGGCATCTGACGTCCCGGGTCTGCCCTGCACAACTTCCTTGACAGCAAAACTATTTCAGATTCAAACAACTTGCGCTGCGGCAGAGGTCACAACCTTTCAAGAACATTTTTCGTACGGCCGGCGCAAAGCTCTCGAGAGACGCAGCGACCCAGCTGCGACACCGGGCCGTTGCGCCGGCATCCGGGCTGAACTGCCGGGTCGAGCTGGCACACTCCCAGCATCGACGCGGGCACGCTGTGTTGGCGAAACTGGTCCGGTGAGCTCCACCGGCCCACCCCCGATCCGGCACCACCTGGTCGCGCTGCCCCGCCATCCGGACGGCGGCGTCACCCCACTGCCCTGCACGGTGCACCGGCACCTGGTCGCCATCCCCCGCCCCTCGATCTTCCTGGCCACCGACGACCTCCCACCACCCCGCCGCGACCGCCGGACGCCGGCAGCGGTGATCCTCTCCGCCTGCCTGCTGATGCTGGTCTGCGGCGGCGGCTTCGCCGGCATCGCCACCTTCATCGGCGACAGCGCCGACGGCCTCTCCCAGCCCGGCCCTGCCGCGACCAGCCGCCTCCCGGCCCGCGCCGGAGCAGTCCCGGTGCCGTCCGCCGCAGCCACTCCCCCGGCGACCGGCCTTCCGTCACCGGAGGCGCTTCCCACCAGCACCGCCACCGTCAAGCCGATCGCGCCCGGCGCCCCGGAGGCAGCCCGGATGGGCAGGCGATGCACCCCGGCGGGAAGCATCGGCCGCACCGCCGAGGACCTGCTGGTGATCTGCGGACCGGACCGATACGGCCGCGCACGCTGGCGACCACTGAGCCCCGCCGCGTTCCGGATGCTGACCGGGCAGCCCCTGGGCACCGGGTGATCGGCAGCTCAGAGTTCCTCGTCCTGGGTGGCCGGCACCATTCGCCGCTCCCAGTAGGCAATCGACTCTCGCGTCCTCCCCACCGTGGGATGCTCCGCGCCGAGTACCCGCATCCGGTCCGCCAGCAGAACTCGAAGGTCCGCGGCAGCCCCTTCCGGGTCGCCGTCCTCGCCCCTCCAGTAGGCAAGGGTCTCGCGGGTGTAGTGGGTCTCCGAAGAATCCGGTCCGAGCGCCCGTGTCTGGTCGGCGAGTAGCGCGACCATCGCTTCGGTAGCCCCGGCCCGGTCCCCCGTCCTTCGCCGCCAGAAAGCGATGTAGAAGCGACGGGAAAGTGTGGCCGGCGAGTCAGCGCCCTGTTCCCGCAGAGTGTCGATCAGGATCTCCTCGAACGCGGCGACAGCGCCCGCCGGATCGCCCGTTTCACCGAGCCAGTAGGCGCGATTGCTGCGAATCGTCCAGACCGCCCGGTGATGACGACCGAGTTCTCTCGACGCGTCGGCGAGAACAGCATCGAACTCCGCAACGATCCCCGGTTCGCCCGCAGATCCTCGCCTGGAGGCGATGTCCCCGCGTGTCTCCAGGGTGTCCGGGTCGGCGGGGCCCAGAATCCGGAGGCAGTCCGCCAGCAAGCCTTCGAAGTCGGCGAGGACGTCTCTCGGATTCTCGTCGTACGCGAAGAAGGCCGCGTTGCGGCGGCACCGCAGGGTGAATCGATGGTCGGGACCCGCTTCGGCCGTTGCGGTGCCGGCCAGGTCGCGGAAGTACTTCGTCGCGGCAGCAGACTGACCACCGAGCCCCAGGCTCAGCCCTGGTTCCAGCAGCACTCGATGACCACCGGTGGCCTGGCTCCACAGGTACCGGCGAGCCGCACCGTGCAGACCGGCCGTGTTCGTTCGCAGCAACTCCTGCCGGGCCCGGTCGTGCCGGACCGTGGACCACAGCTCCAGCAGAGCGTCACCCACAGCCGTCGCCATGTCGCCTCGACGGCCGGGTTCCGTGGTCTCTCTCGTGACCCGCTGGACCAGGGCGTGAATCCGCACGGCGGCGGTTTCGGTCCGGGGTTCGTCCCGTGCGGCGCTGACCAGCCCCACGCGGTGCAGCGCCCGGATGGCGTCCCGCACGTCGTCCGCGTCGACCGGCCGGCCGAGAAGGGCACTGCAATACGCGAGGACACTCCGGGTGCTGAACACGTCGAGCGGAATACCGTTGGGGTCCATCAGGGCAGCAACCTGCAACAGCACACCGGCAAGGCCGCCGGTGGAGGCGTCGGCAAGCTCGACAGACAGCGACCACGTGTCTGCCACTGCTGTGCGCTGGTCGTCGGGCAGGGTTGCCGGTCGCAGCGCCCCGACCGCACGGCGTTCCAGCCGGCCGATGTATTCGGTGCAGGTCAGGTCCTGATCCGAGATGTAGGTGACGGCCTGCGCCAGAGCCAGGGGCAGCTGCCCGAGGGCGGCGGCCAGGTCTTCGGCGCCGTCGCGCTGGTCCGGAGCCGGGAGTTTCCCCTGGATGTAGGAGAGCGCCTCGGCCGGCGTGAACACGCCGACATCGATCAGGGTGCGACCGTCCAGCAGAGCGCTGTCACGACGGCGGGTGGTCAGCACCGTACGGCCACGGCGTGTGGCAGGTGGCCACAAGCCGCGAAGGTCGGCCGGATCGGCGACGTCGTCCAGCACGATCAACCAGCGGTGGCCGGTCTGCGCCAGCCAGTTGAGGAAGCGTTCGGCGCCCACCCGTGGGTCCGCATCCTCGATGCCGGTGACGTCGGCGGCCGCCTGTGCGTAACGCGCGAGGACGCTGCTGCGAGACGAGGCCGTCACCCACATCAGCAGGTCCACGCGGCGCCCGGCCCACCATCGCTGGCACAGCGCCGCTGCCAGCTGCGTCTTACCGACCCCGCCGAGGCCGGCCACGACTCGGCACGCGGCCGCGGAGTCCTCATCGGTGTCGACCGAGCTCTCGAGCGCGGAATCCGCGGGCCGGTCGACGCGCCCCGTGGCGAGCAGGGGCACCGTGCCGATGCGGTGCGGCCACCGGACCGGCGTCCGAGCGGCGGCGCGGAAGAAGTTGTTCTGAACATTGTGATTACCGGCCTGGACGCCTTGAGCTCGCTCCGCGATGACGAACGGGTCGGCCGCGCCCGGACGTGAGGGGTCAGCAGGTGTGGCGGTCACCGGCTCGCATACTCCTTCCCTCCGGGGCACCGCGGCCCGGCTGGCAGCCGGTGCGCGGCGGGGCACTCCCAGGTTATGCGGCGCGGCGGGCTCACCGGAGGGCGAGCTTGACGTCGGCGAGGCCGGTTGCGGAGGCGACGGCGAGGGCGGCGACGAGGAGGGCGAGCAGGAGGACGACAAGGGCGACGATCCACTCGAGGCCGGAGCGGCGGCGGCTCATCGGGAGGCATTCGGGGGCGTCGAGAGCATCGGGTCAGTTTGCGCGCTTCAGGCGTACGAGAAAAGGAGGGTGACCGAGACTTCTGGATCGACCGACATCGATCGGCTTTTACAGATCACGCACCGCGGGGGCCTGACCCTTGCGGCGTGCGAGGGGCAGGCAGAGATTGATGGCTCGGGTTCTCAGCGTTCTCAGCGAGGAGGCGCCGCCATGGAGCAGGAGACCGGGGCCAGCACTTACCCCCTGGGCCGTAGCCGTCCCGACCTGGCGGTGGGCGACCTGCCCGAGCCCGAGGAGGTCTTCGGGATCGCGAAGATCGGGACGCGCCAGCTTTTCATGTACGTGGTGGGTCCGAGTCTGATCGCGCTCGGTATCTCGATCGGCAGTGGTGAGTGGCTGCTCGGGCCGCAGGCGGTGGGGCAGTTCGGGTTCGTCGGGATCGGCTGGGTGATCGTGGTCTCGGCGGTGCTCCAGACGTTCTACAACGTGGAGTGCTCGCGGTATGTCCTGGCGACCGGGGAGGTGCCGGTCGTCGGGTGGGGACGGGTGCCGCCGGGCTTTCAGCTGTGGGTGCCGCTGTCGGTGTTCATCGTGATCTTCTCGTTCATCGCGGGCGGATGGGCGGCGGCGGCCGGGCAGGGGGTGTACGCGCTGGTGCACGGCGAGGTGGCGCCGTCCGGGGCGGAGGAGCCTCGGCTGTGGGCGATCGCGCTGCTGATCGTGGTGTTCCTGCTGACGGCGTTCGCGAAGCGGATCAGCCGGACGCTGGAGCTGGCGAACTGGGTGATGGTCGGCTCGATCATCGCCGGGCTGATCCTGATCGACGTGTTCGTGGTACCGGCCGAGCTGTGGTGGGAGGGCATCCGCGGGTTCTTCACGCCCGCCGCGCCGCCGGCCGGGATCACCGCGACGCAGCTGGGCGGGCTCGCCGGGTTCACCGCGCTGGCGTCGGGGCTGAACTGGTACGTGATGGGCCACTACCGGGACAAGGGCTACGGGATGGGTTACCGGACCGGGTTCATCTCCGGCCTGCGCGGTGACCAGACGAAGATGCTCGACGTCGGGGTGACGTTCGCCGACACGCCGGAGAACGCGGGCCGCTGGCGCCGGTGGTACCGGTTCCTGCTGATCGACATGTGGGGTGTCTTCTTCCTCGGCGCGATGGTCGGGATGCTGCTGCCGACGATCCTGATGGCGCACGCCGTCGAGGTGTCCGGAACCCGGCCGACTCCGGCGGAGGTGCCGACGTTCGTGGCGTCGGTGCTGGGCGACCAGTACGGGCAGGCGCTGTTCTACGTCACGCTGATCCTCGGGGTGCTGATCCTGTTCAGCACGCAGCTGGGGATCTTCGAGGCGATGGTCCGCGTCACGACGGACGCGGCCCACGCCACGAGTCCCCGGCTGCGGCGGCTGATCGAGGGCGACCCGCGCCGGTTCTACTTCCCGTTCATGCTGACCCTGCTGGTCATCATCTCGGTGATCCTGCACCTGGCCGTGCCGGTGAACCTGGTGCAGTGGTCGGCGAACATGTCCAACCTGGGCGCGCTGATCTACCCCTTCATGCTGATGTATCTCAACGCCCGCCTGCCGAAACCGGCCCGGCCGCGCCCGTGGCACTACGTGGTGCTGGTGGCGAACGTGCTGTTCTTCGGATTCTTCTTCATCAACTTCATCGCCGACTTCTTCGGGGATCCACTGGTCATCTTCTGAGCCGGCCGGCCGGCCGGCTCATCTTCCGAGCCGGTCGGCCAGCCAGCTGATCGCGAGCGGGTAGCGGTAGTCGATGGCCATGTGGGAGGCCGGGAACAGCTCGAAGGCGACCTTCTCGTCCGGGACGCCGATCCGCTTCAGGCCGTCGCGGAAAGCCTCGGCGCCCAGGTCCAGGAACCACTCGTCGCGGGTGCCGGCGTCGATCCAGACGGCGCGCAGCGAGCGCAGCTGGTCGGCGTACTCGTCGATCATGCGGATCGGGTCCCAGGCGAGCCAGCGGTCCCACAGCTCCGGGATCAACCGGCCGGACCGCGGGTCGAACGGCAGCCGGGGCGTGCCGTCCGGGTCGGCGGAGAAGGCGGCGGCACAGCCCAGGACCAGGGTGAGGGTGAGGTCCTCCTCCTTGGTGAAGGCCACCCGGGACTGGAAGTCCTTCCACCACGCCTGCACGTCGTGGCCGTAGCCCCGCAGCGACCGGGTGGCCTTGGCGAACTCGTTGAGGTAGCAGTACTCGTAGAGGGCGTCGCCGGCGTGCGTGGCGAGGCTGCCGAACAGGTCGGGGCGCAGCATCGGGGTGATCATGGCGCCGAAACCGCCGGAGGACTTGCCGGTGATGGCGCGGGACTCGCGGTCGGCGATCGTGCGGAAGTGGGCGTCGACCCACGGGACCACCTCGTCGCAGAGGTACGAGTGGTATTTGCCGGTGCCCGGGGAGTCGACGAACTGCGAGCCGCCGTAGGCCGTCCACGCGTCGGCGTAGACCACGATGCAGCCGGGTTTCGTCCGGAAGACCTGGTCGACGGTCTCGATGACGGGCTGCCGGAACGCCGTCCGGTTGCCCCACATGGTGACCTGACCGGTGTAGCCCTGGATGACGTAGATGCTCGGGTAACGGGCGTCGCCCTGATCGTAACCGGGCGGGGTGTAGACCCAGAGCGGGCGGACGTGCGGATCTCCGAGCGGGTTGTCCCGCAGCAGCGCCGAGTCGATGCTCTCGTGATGCATCGTGCCGGCGAGTTCACTGGCCCAAATCGACATGCCGACGAGTCAACTATCTTTTCCCGATGACCGCACCCCGGTTGGCGTGGCTCGACGGGCTCCGCGCAGTCGCCGTCCTGCTGGTGGTCTATGCCCATCTGACCCGGTACGTGTTCACCGATCTCCGCGCGTTCACCGGCGAGTGGCTGCACGCCGGCACCGCCGGGGTGATGCTGTTCTTCCTGGTCAGCGGCTACATCATCCCGGCCTCCCTGGAACGGCACGGTGACCTGCGGGCGTTCTGGCGCAGCCGCGCGTGCCGGTTGTTCCCGCTCTATCTTGTTGTCCTCCTTCCGTTCGCGGGATCGATCGACCTGGTCGCGCACGCGACGATGCTGCCGTTCCTGCTCGGTGTGCCGCCGGCCACGCCGGTGCTCTGGACGCTGAGCTTCGAGATGGCGTTCTATCTGCTCGTCTCCGGGCTGTTCGCGCTGCGGCTGCACCGGCTGGACGGGTGGGTGGCGATGGGACTGGCCGGCCTGGCCGTGATCACCGCCCCGCTGGCCTTCACCGGTGCCGTCGGCGTGCCAGTCGCGGCGGTGCTCCTGGTTGCCGGGCTGGCCGCGATGGTCTCCGGGCGGCGGTGGGCCGTCGTGGGCGGGGGCGTCCTGCTCGGCGGGCTGGCGATGACCCTGCTGATGGTCAACCAGGACCCGTCGCACGCCTGGGACGGGCTGCTGATCGTCGCGGTGATGTTCACCGGTACGACGATCCACCGGGCCGACCGGGGGCAGACCGGGTGGTGGCTGCCCGCGGTCACCGGCACGGTCGTCGGGGCGGCGCTGCTGGCCAACTGGCTCGGGGAGCTGGTGTCGCTGGACGCGCTCACCCCCCGCTACGTGGCACGGTCGATGATCACGCTGCTGGTGTTCGGCGGGGTGTTCGCGATCGGCATGGGGACACGGCGGTGGCGTACGCCGGCGTGGCTCGCCCGGATCGGGGTGCTCAGCTACTCGATCTACCTGGTGCATTACGTGCTGATCCAGATGCTGCAGCCGTTCCTGCGCTCCGGGCTCCCGGACGCGGTGGTGGCCGCCGGTTACCTGGCTCTGGTGTTCGGGATCTCGTGGCTGACCTATCGCTACGTCGAGGTTCCCGGGCAGCGGCTGGGGTCCGCCCGGGGCGGCGGCTCAGGTCCCCTCGCGGATCGGCGGTTCCCCGTGCCACCGCTCGGTGGCACGGGGGCATCCGTCAGCGGCCCTGGAGCGCCTTGACGTTGTCGCCGAAGGTCCAGTTGCGGGAGCCGTCCCAGTTGATCGACCAGGTCATCAGGCCCTTGATGCCGGGGACGCTGTTGTACGCCTGCGCCACCAGCGACGGCGTCATGTAACCGCCGCCCGCACCGGACTGTGCCGGCAGGCCGGGGACCTGCTTGTCGTACGGGATCCGGATGGTCGTGCCCTGGATCGTCAGGCCGTTGGCGAGGCACTGGGTCTGCACGGTGAAGCCCTGCACGGTGCCGGCACCGTACGAGTCACCGGAGCACCCGTACATGCTGCCGTTGTAGTACTGCATGTTGAGCCACCAGAGGCGCCCGTTGTCCAGGTACTTCTTGATGATCGGCAGGTAGGAGCCCCAGATCGAGCCGTAGACCACGCTGCCGCCGGTCACGTACGCGGTCTCCGGCGCCATCGTGAGCCCGAAGTTCGGCGGCATCGCGGCGAGCACGCCGTCGATGATGCGGATCAGGTTCGCCTGCGAGGTGGAGAGCGTGTTGATGCTGCCGCTACCGGTGAGGCCGGTCTCGATGTCGATGTCGATGCCGTCGAAGTTGTACGCCTTCAGGATCGGCACGATCGTGGCGACGAACCGGTCGGCGACGGCGCTGGAGCTGAGGTCGACACCGGCTGTCGCGCCGCCGATCGACATCAGGATGGTGGCGCCCCGCGCCTTGGCCGCGCAGATCTCGGCGGCGGTCGGCACCTTCACACCCGCGTCCATGCCGTTCTCCCACAGCACGGTGCCGTCGGAGCGGATCACCGGGAAGGCGGCCATCAGCACGTTGTAGCCGTGCTGGGTGATCCGGCTGTCGCTGATCGGGATCCAGCCCATGCCGGGGTGCACGCCGTTGGAGGCGCCGTCCCAGTTCTCCCAGTAACCCTGGAGCACCTTGCCCGCCGGGCGGCCCTTCACGGCGCACGCGGGCTGGCTGACGGACGGCGAGGGCGAGACCGACGGCGAGGCGGACGGGGACGAGGACCGGGAGGGCGAGACGGACGGCGAGGGCGAGCTTCCGCCGCTGCACGCGCCGAGGTCCTTCCAGAGGGTCGGTGTGGCGGCCGGGTTCCAGCCGGTGCCGGCCCACGCGGTGTGCGTGACGAGCGCCTGGTAGAGGTGAGCCTGATAGGTGACCTGCTGTCCCGCGGTGTAGGTGGGGCCCTCGGCCCACACCGTCGAGGAACATGCGACGGCCGCCGCACCGGACGGCGAGAACGCCATCACGGAACCGGTCGCCACCACCAGCCCGGCGACCAACGCCATCAACCCGCGTCGAACTCTCATGGCCTCTCCCCTGACGCATGTGGATGTGTGCCCACATAGTGGCGTTCACATCCGTAAATATCAAGGGTTCTTAACTATTAACGGGAGCCCGCATCCAGACTTGCGACCAGCCGCAGCAACGTGCCAGCTGCTGGGTGAACCGACCACCGGCTGCGGCCCCGCCGACCGGCCGAGAGAACTTCGAAAGCACAAGACCGCCAACGCCGACAACTCTCGATCTTCCCCCGCTGACCCGTACAGGATTGTCCATCCAAATTGTCAAAATAATCAGTCTTCGGAAATGGATCTCAGCGCAAGGGATTGAGAAGGCACACCTAGAACAGCAAGCATGTTGCCAGCGTGCACGAAAAGGCGGCCACACAGAGCCCACGCTGGATCCACCCGAATTCAACACAGAGGACGGCGGACTTGAGCAGTAACGATGTTGTACTTCTCCAGTCGATGCTCGACAACGATCGCACTCGATCGACGCCCAAACTCACCCCCGCGGACCACCACACGTTCTTTGTCGCGCGCCATTATCTCAAGCAGCAGTTCAACCCAGCACACGACGACTTGCTCAGCGGCATCGTTGACGGCGACAAGGACTGCGGCATCGACGCCATGTACCTGTTCGTCAACTCAATGTGCCTCCGAGATGACGACTACCACAACTTCGGGCGCAGAGCGACGATCGATCTAGTGATGCTGCAGGTCAAAAACTCAGCCGGATTCACCGAGCCGCCGATGGACAAATTGCTCGTGAACTTGCCGAAGCTGCTCGACTTCGGACGAGACGAGAACGATCTGACCGAGTTCGCCAACCGCCGCATAATCGAGGTGAGCCGGCGGTTCCTGGACTTATACCGACGGCTGGACATGCCGGAGCTCCACATCTCGGTGGTATTCGCTTCCCTGCGAGCCGATCACCTACATCCATCGATCGAAAGGAAATCACTGGAATTAAGATCCTGCCTCAAGCGTCTATTCGGTGGTTGCACCCCGCAAGTGGATTTCTTGGACGCGGTGAAACTGAGTGACCTCGCGCGTAAGCCAGATATCATCACACGGAAGCTGATTCTTGCCGAGAATCCCATCTCCACGAGTATCGGCGGATACATAGGTGTCGTGAGACTCCGCGACTACGACAAATTCATTACCACCCGGTCGGGCGAACTGGACGCGAGCCTCTTCGAAGCGAACGTCCGCGACTACGAGGGCGAGACCGCGGTCAACCGCAGTATCCAGGAGACCTTGGAAGACTCGGACCCGACCGAGGATTTCTGGTGGCTCAACAATGGTGTCACCATCGTTGCGTCAAAAGTGCAGCCGGCGAATAAGGTGCTGGAACTCGAGTCCCCCCAGATAGTCAACGGTCTCCAGACTTCTCACGAGATATTCAAACGCCGTACGAACGGCCACAATCCCGATGAACGCAGCCTCCTGGTGAAGGTGATCCAAGCGGAGGAAAGCAGTAGGCGAGAGCGCATCATCCGCGCCACCAACAGCCAGACCCCATTTGGGCCGAGCACGCTACGGGCCACAGACCGGGTACAACGACTGATCGAAGACTTCCTTGCCGAACGCAACCTGTATTACGAACGTCGCCGCCGCTATTATTTCAACCAGAACAAACCGGTCGATCGCATCGTCAGCATTGACGAGATGGGACAAGCAGTACTCAGCATCCTGGTGCAAACACCCCACATCGCCCGAATCAGCCCTGGAAAGATCTTTGACCCGGAAATCTACGACACAGCTTTTCAGTCCTCGTGGGACCTAGCGACGTATGGTGCCTGTATCGACATTCTTCGCGAGGCCGACGACTATCTGACTATCAAGGAGGGGCTAAGCGCGGCTGACGACTACCGTTACCACCTTGCAATGCTGCTCGGCATGGCGCAGACCGGCAAGGAAACGCCCGACTCGAAAGATATCGCGCATCTGATCGACAGAGGTTTTCCCCACTCCCTGGCGGGAGATCTCCTGCTAATCATCAAAGATGAGTACGCAAAAGCCGATCGGGCCCGTAAGGTCCGAATGTACGATCGCCTCGCCAAGGACGAGCACATAACGAAGCAAATCTTCGAACGCGGGCGCCGATATTTGCGAGGCATGTCCGCCACCGCAACCGGACGACGGGTGCGCCGCCCCGTCCGGCGCCCTGGTAACGAGGCTTAGCGACTCTCGTCCTCGCCGGCTCTGCGAATACCTACGAGGGTCCCATTGTCAATGGGAGGCCCAAGTAAGCGGCGTAACGCTCAAGTGCGGGTCGTGCGTCGTCGAACCGGAAATCGGAGAGGGGCAGGACGGTCACCGTGACCGCCTTCTTGCTGATGGTGCGCTTCCAGGTGGCCATCACCCGGCCGTTGTGGACCAGGGTCGACTGGAAGACCCCGTTGCCGCCGGGGACGATCCTGGCCAGGTGGGCGGGTGACGCCATCATCGACCGGTCCTTGTAGCCCAGCAGATATTCGTCGAAGCCCGGCAGCGCCCACCAGCCGGTCACCGGGCCGGCGTCGAGCACGGCCGGGTCCGCCCACATCTCGGTGCCGTCGACGTCCACGGCCACCAGGCCGGCGTCCGCGATGCCGGCGCGGGAGTCCTTCATGGTCAGGGTGGTCCAGCCGGAGAAGTCCTTGACGGTGGCCGGTCCGTGCGAGCGGAAGAACCGCTGGGCCAGGATCGCCAGGCCCTCCTCACGCGAGGGGCGGTTGGCGGCCGGGACCCACTCGTCGAGCAGCACGAACGTCTGCTCCGCCGCACGGTTGGGGGCTATCGCCGTCAACGAGCGCTGACTCGCGTACCAGAGAAGGTGGTAACCGCGCTGCCCGGTGACGTCGATGCCGCCCTCGGTGAGCGCGCCCAGGCACTCGGATCGCGTCAAGCGGCCGCCGCCGGCGGACAGCGCCGCGGCGAGCAGCTCCATCGACCTTGTCGCGATCTTCTCGTCCAGGCCGAGATGCTCCCAGCGCCGGGCCACGCCGGTGAGCTGGCGGACCCCGGTGAGATCGAGCATCCAGTGCGCGTCAGCCGACGGAATCAGGTGGACGGTGCCGCGCATCGGCCAGGTGCGGACGACCTCGCGGTCCTCGGTGGCCGCGACGATCTCGGACAGGCCGCGGCCGGGCAGGCGCACACCGAGTGACCACAGCACGCTGTTGAGATCCTGCGCCTGCATCGCGCCGAACCACTCGACGACACCGCGAACTGTCTCCCCGGTCCGCGGGCTTTCTTCGGTGCGCGGGCTTTCTTCGGTGCGCGGGCCCAGCAGGAGGCTGGTCATGCGCAGGCTCAGTGCCGTAGACGTGTCCACGGCACTGAGCCTAGGGTCGATCAGCGTCCGCGGGCAGCCCGGTACCGCTTGATCAGGGTGTTCGTGGAGGAGTCGGCGTCGTCGGCGGGAGCCTCCCGCGACGTCAGCTTCGGTGCGAGCTGGTTCGCCATGACCTTGCCCAGTTCGACGCCCCACTGGTCGAACGAATTGATCTCCCAGATCACGCCCTGGGTGAACGTGATGTGCTCGTAGAGCGCCACCAACTGCCCGAACGTGCCCGGCGTCAGACGGTCGGCCAGGATCGTGGTCGTCGGGTGGTTGCCCTGCATGACGCGGTGGGTGGCCACCTTCTCGTCGGTGCCCTCGGCCCGCACCTGCTCGAGGGTCCGGCCGAAGGCGAGCGCTCCGGTCTGCGCCAGGAAGTTCGACATGAACAGGTCGTGCATCTCGCCGACGTCGTGGTTGGGCACGCTGAAGCCGATGAAGTCCGCCGGGATCAGCTTCGTGCCCTGGTGGATCAGCTGGTAGAAGGCGTGCTGGCCGTTGGTGCCGGGCTCGCCCCAGAACACCTCGCCGGTCTGGAAGGTGACCGGCTCACCATCCAGGCGCACCGACTTGCCGTTGCTCTCCATGGTGAGCTGCTGGAGGTAGGCGGCGAACCGGTGCAGGTACTGCGCGTACGGCAGGACCGCGTGCGACTGTGCGCCGAGGAACGTGTCGTACCAGACGTTGATCAGGCCGAGCAGGGCCGGCACGTTGCGCTCGATCGGGGTGCTGCGGAAGTGCTCGTCGACGGCGCGGTAACCGGCGAGCATCTCGGCGAACCGCTCCTTGCCGATCGCGATCATGACGCTCAGGCCGACCGCGGACGGGAGCGAGTAGCGGCCGCCGACCCAGTCCCAGAAGCCGAACATGTTCTCGGTGTCGATGCCGAAGGCGGCGACCTTCTCCGCGTTGGTGCTGACCGCGACGAAGTGCTTCGCGACGGCCGCGTCGTCACCGAGCTTGCCGAGGAGCCAGGTGCGCGCCTCCTTGGCGTTGGTCAGCGTCTCCTGCGTGGTGAACGTCTTGGACGCCACGATGAACAGGGTCGTCGCCGGGTCGAGGTCGACGGTCTTCTCGTAGAGGTCGGTCGGGTCGATGTTCGACACGAACCGGCACTCGATGTCGCGCTGGCTGAAGTCCTTCAGCGCCTCGTAGGCCATCACCGGGCCGAGGTCGGAGCCGCCGATACCGATGTTGACGACCGTCTTGATGCGCTGGCCGGTGTGCCCGGTCCAGGCGCCGGACCGGACCTTGTCGGCGAAGGCACCCATCCGGTCGAGCACATCGTGCACATCGGCGACCACGTCCTGGCCGTCGACGACGAGCGAGGCGTCGCGGGGCAGGCGCAGCGCGGTGTGCAGGACGGCCCGGTCCTCGGTGACGTTGATGTGCTCACCGGAGAACATCGCGGTGATCTTCTCGGACAGCTTCGCCCGCTCGGCGAGGGCGAACAGGGCGTTCAGCACCTCGTCGGTGACCAGGTTCTTGCTGTAGTCGACATACAGGCCGGCAACCTCGGCGGCGTACCGCTCGCCGCGCTGGGGGTCACTGCCGAACAGGTCGCGCAGGTGCACCGCCGAGAACTTCTCCGCGAGGCCCTGGAGGCTCTGCCACTCGGTGCTGTCGGAAACGTGTTCGCTCATATCTCCCACTCAAGTCTTTTCGCCCATCGTGGCACGGACCGCCGCCGGGCGCCGGAATTGGGGCGGTCCCGGAAATTGTCATACCCGCTCCCTAGGTTCTCCTGCATGGTTTCCGCGGCGTACTCGTACCTCGGCTCGTCGGCCCTCGACGACGGCCTCACCCTGCAGACCTCCGGCGGCCCGGCGGCGCACCCCCGCTTCTTCACCGGCTTCCTGACCGATCCCGGTGCCGCGGCGACCGGGCTGCTCGCCGTCGCCGAGGTGGCCCGCACGCGCTATTTCCGCCCGGTCAGCCCGGCCAGCCTCGATCCCGTGGTCACCGCCGGGTCGGACAGGTTGCGCTTCGAGTCGTTCTCCGGCTGCTGCGGCGTTTATGCCCGGATGGACGTCCTGCCCGCCGGCCTCGACGGCGAGATCGTCGCGCACGGCACCACCAACGTCGATGTCAACCTGCCCCTGCAGCGGGCCCTCGCCCGGGTCGGCCGGGCCGATCCGCTGCACGTCGCGGTCGGCCCCGACGACCTCACGGTCACCACCTTCGACGGCCCGCTCGTCGAGCGCAAGGTGCCGCTCCCCTCGCGCTGGCTGCGCGGCTTCGCCGAGGCGCAGGTGCTCACCGCACGCTTCGACCCGCGGGCCGAGATCGGCGCCGCCGAGGCCCGGGTGCTGCTCAACAGGCTTCCCGCCAGCGACAAGTCGGTGCTGTGGGCGGTTCCGGCGGGGCGCTCGCTGCGGTTCACCTCCCGGCCTGCGCCGGGCGCGGTCTGCCTGCCGGGCGCCGGGCGCCTCGCCGCTTTCAAACCCTTCCTTCGGTACGCCTACGTGCTCCGCGTTTACGGACCTGTCGTCTCAGCGGGCAACGGGCCGGTCGCCAGCACCTGGGAGCTGAGCATGCCGTCGTTGCGCCTGTCGCTCACGCTGTCACCGGAGCCCCACCGCGGGTTCTCCGGTGAGGGATCGGTGCTGGAGTCCCTGGCCACCGACGAGGTGGCCGACGACGCCGACCTGATCAGCGCCCTGCTCTCCTGGGACCCGGCCATCGACGTGGACGAGCTGGCCACCTCCGCCGGCATCAGCACCGACCGGGTGCGTGACGCGCTGACCCAGCTCGGCACGTCCGGCCGGGTGGGCTACGACGTCGCCGAGGCGGGCTATTTCCACCGCACCCTGCCCTACTCGGCGGACGTCGTGGAGAAGATGAACCCCCGCCTCGCCGGGGCCCGGGCGCTGATCGCCGCCGGTGCGGTCACCGCCGGTCCCGAGGTGTCGTTCGTGCGCGGCGGCGCCGAGGCGTACCAGGTGCGCAACGCCTCCTCGTGCACCTGCCCCTGGTGGGCGAAACACCGCGGCGGCCGGGGCCCGTGCAAGCACGCTCTGGCGGTGCGCATGGTCCTCGCCGGTGAGCTCGCCGAGGCGCCGGCATGACCACGGACCGGACAATCTCGTGGCAGGCCCTCGACGGGCTGGCCCGGGCCCGCGACCTCGACGGGATCACCACCCTGCTGCTGGCCGCGCCCGAGGCCGAGCGGCGGGCGGCGGCCAAACAGGTCGAGGCCGGGATCCGGGCCGCCGACCCGGACCTGTGGTGGCGCGCCGACTGCAGCCCCACCTCCGGCTGGGCGCTCGCGGTGATCGGCTGCGTCCCGACCGCGGCCAAGGCGGCGGCGCTGCTCGGCCGCCGCTCCCTGCAGATGTGGAACCGGATGGATCCGCGGCTGTTCCTGACCATCGCCCGGGCCCGCGAGCTGCCCTGGATCGGCGACCTCGGCGTCCGCCTGGCCGAGCGCCTCGCGGCCCGCGACGTCTGGTTCGAGGACTGGCGTTTCGCCGCCGCACTGATCCGCGCCGGAGCAGCCGAGCCGCCGGTCACCGAGGGTTTCGTCCGCGGCTGGCTGAACCAGTTGCAGCGCTCCCACAGGACAGCCCCTCCCCTGCACCAGCGGATGCGCGACGACCCCTTCCTGGACCGGCTCCTCCCCGCCGTCTTCGAGATCGACGGGCTCGGTGCCGACGCGGGCACCGGGCACCTGAGCCCCAAGACCGGCAAGTGGGACGCCACACCGCGCTTCCCCACCGTCGTCGCCGACCTGGTCGCGGAGGGCCGGCTGGACCGCGCCCGCGTGCTGGACTCCACCATGGACCGCCTCGTGCGCGGTGACCGGCCCAACGCTCTGCGCCCGTTCCTCATGCTCCACGACGCCCTCAACCCGGCCGTGGACGAGATGGCCCGCCACGTCCCCGGCTACACGCGGCTGCTGCCCGACGCGCCCTCCACCGTCGCCGTGATGGCCCAGCGCTCCCTGCGTGCGGTCGACGAGGCCGGCCGCCTCGAGCTGGAAACCCTGCTCGAGGTCAGCGCGGCCACCCTCCTGCGGACGGAGAAGACCCTGGTCAAGAGCCAGCTCTCCTGGCTCGAGAGGGTGGTGCGCCGGGTGCCGTCACGTGCCGGCGAGATCCTGGAGACGGCCGCCACCGCGTTCGGGCATCCCGCGCTCGACATCCAGGAGCGCGCGCTGAATGTGATCGGCAAGCATGCGGACGGCCTCTCCCCCGCGACGGCCGCCCGGCTCGCGGCGGCGGCCGGGATGCTCCCCGGCGACCTGCCGGTGCGGTGCGCTGAGCTGCTCGGCGCCCCGCCGTCCGTCGCTGGTCTCCGCACCGCCGGGCCGGTGGCGCTGCCCGCGTTGGCGCCGGTCGCTGAGTTTCCGCCGCCGATAACTGACGTTGCCGAGCTCGTCGAGGAGATCGTGCTCCTGATGACTGAGGAGACCGGGGTGCGGTGGGAACGGGTGCTTGCTGGGCTGGTGAGTTTGCGGTCGGCGCGGGGAGAGCTTGAGGCGCTGCTCGGGCGGTTCGAGCATCAGTTTTCTGAGACTGTTTGGGTGCCTCAGCAGCGGACCACGTTTCTGGGTGAGGCGATTCGGTCGCTTGCCGGGGACGGTGAGTTCGCCGGGGCTGGGCTTGCGCAGAGCGGGCTCGGGCGGCGGATCTTCAGCGCTGTGAAGATCGTTTGGGAGAGCGGGCGCAGGGGCGGGCGGGATTCGGCGCTGAAGGCGACACCCGAGGGGGTTCTGGCGGCGCGGGTCGCCGAGGTGTCCGTGCAGTTGGCCCGTTCGCCGGTGCCGCTGCTGCTGGCCACGCCGACCCGGGTGAACGGCAGCCTCGACGCCGCGGTGCTGGCGCAACGGCTGGCCCGGGCGGAGGCCGAGGGATGGGAGCCGTGGCCCCTCGACCTGGAACAGGCTCTGCTACGGGTGCCCCGCCAGTCGGATCCCTCGGTCGCCGACAGGCTGACCTCGCCCGCGGGCAAGCAGTTCGCGGCTTGTCTGGCGGGCGGCGGACTACCCGACCCGGTGAGCACCCGGCTCGAGCAGCGGGTGGGTGCGAAGTCGCTGGAGCCGGTCTACGGCCGGCCGGCGGTGACGTCGCGGGTGCTGGTGACCCTGGAGCCATCGGGCACAGGTGGGCTGCGGATGGCGGAGCAGCTGGTCACGCTGTACCGGCAACCGACACCCCGGTTCCTCTCCAGCGACTTCTTCGTGGAGACCGATATCCTGACCATGGTGCTGCCCCATCACCGGGAGGTGAGCGCGGCGTGGGCGCTGGTGCGGCTCGCGGGCCTGGCCGACCAGGATTTCCGGGGCGGCGGTGAGCTGCTACCACTGCTGGCGGAATGCGACGGACCGGTGGGGCCGGCTGTGACGCTGGCTCTGGCTTATGTGCTGGCCGCCCGTCATGAGGCCGACCGGGTGGCCGGGGTGGACGCGTTCCTGACCTTCGCCGCATCCCCCGCGACCGCCGTCACCGTTTCTCCTGCGTTCACCGCTACTTCGCCTCCCGCGTCCGCCGTCGCTTCGCCTCCCGCTTCCGCCGTCACATCGCCTCCCGCTTCCGCCGTCACATCGCCTCCCGCTTCCACCGGAGTTGCGCCTGGCTCGGCGGTGTCGTTCTTTGCCGCGGTGGGTGCGGAGTTGGGTCGGCTCTGCGGTCCGGACAGCCTCATCAAGCTGACGCGGGTTGTTCCCGCGCTGACCGATGCGCATCGGGCGGGAGCTTCTGCCGCTGTCTGGGAGGTGCTCGCCGCGGCACTTCCGCTGCTGCTTCCGAAGGCGCCGCGTGGGCTGCCCGACCTGCTCGAACTGTCCACGCAGGTGGCCCGCACCGCCGGCGCCCGTGCCGAGCTCCCCGAGCTGGCCACCGTTGCGGGCCGGAGCGGAAGCTCACGCCTGGTGAAGGAGGCGAAGCGGCTGCACACAGTCCTGACGAACTGACACCGCCCGGTCACACGCCGGCTACTCCCATCCGCGAGGTTGCGCCGGCCCACGAGGTTGCGCCGTCGCGAGGTTGCGCCGGCCCAAGGTTGCGCCGGCCAGCGAGGTTGCGCCGGCCAGCGAGGTTGCGCCGGCCCGCTCGCGCGCGACCCAGCCGGCCACCGAGCGTCACCGAACCCGGGAGAGACCGATCATCGGGTAGAAAGTGTGGAACCCTCACCGCCGAGCGGACAGAACATGACGTGACAGCGATTATGCGGGCCCGGATCCGGGCCGGTGAAGAGACCGCCTTCGGGGAGCTCTTCGACGAGCATGCGCAGGCCGTGTACCGGCATGCCGTGTGGACCGACGGCGACCATGGGAACGCCGAGGACGTGGTTTCGCTCACGTTCCTGGAGGCGTGGCGGATTCGGGAGACGCTGCGCCCGGACGGGGAGAGCTTGCGCCCGTGGCTGCTCGGCATCGCCACCAACGTGCTGCGGAACCGTCGGCGTACCGCGCGGCGCTACCGGGCTGCCCTGTCCCGGGCCGCCTCGTCCCGGGTGCCGGCCGCCGGTGCGCTGCCGGACTTCGCCGACGAGGTGGTGGGCCGGATGTACGACGCCGAGCAACTGGCGGCCGCGGCTACGGCACTGCGGGCGCTGCGGCGGGCCGACCGGGAGGTGTTCCTGCTCTGCGTGTGGCAGCAGCTGGACTACGCGGCGGTGGCGGAGGCGCTCGGCATCCCGGTCGGAACGGTCCGGTCCCGGCTGTCCCGGGCACGGACGCGATTACGCGCCCGCGCCGAGGCCGAGCTGACCCAGCCCCGCCGCCCACCACCCGAACCAGATCCGGCACAGCAACGCCACCCGCTGACCGAGAACGATCCGGCCGTGCAACGCCACCCGCTGACCGAGAACCATCCGGAAGTGCAGCGCCACCCGGTGGCCGGGACCGATGTGGCAGAGCCTCGGCACGGGCCTGCTGAGGGTGGGCTGGAGCGACGGCGGGCGGCGTCCGCCCGTACCCCATGGCTTTCGGCCCTGCCGGAGGAGACGCGATGAGTGACCTGACGACGGCCCCGCCCACCGGTCCTGACCTGCCCGACAGCCGGCGGCGCGCCCTCCGCGCCCACCTGATGGACGAGATCCACGCCTCGCCGCAACCGGCCCGCCGACGGCGCCTGATGATGATGGCAGCGCCGGCGGGTGTGCTTGCCGCGGTGGTCGCGGCCGGGGTGATCGCTGGGCCGTGGAACGACTCGGTGCGACCGAATCCGACCACCCAGGTTCTGGCCGGGGATCACGACGCCGCGCTGGTCTTCCTCGACCGGCTCGCCGCGATGGCGATGGCACGGCCGGCGAGTGGGGCCACCGAGGGCCGCTATCTGTACGTGAAGAGCCGCATCGCCTACATGGAGTTCACCGACAACGACAAGGGTTCGCTCGACGAGTTGCACGACCGGGAGATCTGGCTGCCGCTGTTCGCCGGGGGGAAGGGGCGGCTCAAAGAGGTCGACCGGCCCACCGACCTGGGCGTCTTCACGGCCGAGCGGGTGCAGCCGGATCTGCCGCAGGACCCGGATGAGCTGTTGAGGAAGATCTACGCGGACTCGGCGGGGAAGGGGAACAGCCCGGACGGCCAGGCGTTCACCGTGATCGGTGATCTGCTGGGCGAGTCGATGTTCCCGGCGCCGACGAACGCCGCGATCTACCAGGCGGCAGCGAAGATTCCCGGGGTGGAGCTGGTCCGGGACGCGGTGGACGCAACAGGGCGGCACGGTGTGGCGGTGGCTCGGGAGGAACTGGGCGAACGCCGCGAGTGGATCTTCGATGAGGCGAGCGGTGACTATCTCGGTGAGCGGTCCTACCTGGTGGAGGACAAGCCCTACGGCAAGGCCGGGATGATCACGGCCACGACCGCCGTGACGGAACGCGGGGTCGTCGATCGGCTCGGCAGGAAGCCCTGACCCCGCGCAAATGCTGATCGAAAACGGAAAGGGAATCGAAGGCGGAGGCTGATCGAAAACGGAAACGGGAACGGGAAAGCGCCGCCCGGCGGGGGACCGGACGGCGCTTTCCACTGAGGGGGAGAAAAGATCAGCCGAGCTTCACGTTGAAGATCGGGTTGGCGGCCAGCTTCTTGAAGGCGGCCAGGCCGGCCGGGGTGCTGTCGATGCTGATGTCGCGGTTGCCCTCGTCGTCGGCCTTCGTGTCGAAGTGCACGATCGCCTTGATACCGGGACGCTTGACCAGCTGCGGCAGGACGCTGTTGTACATGGCGGACTTGTCGGTGGTCTTGCCGATGCGGTGGTAGCCGCCCCACTCAGCGATCATGATCGGCTTGTCGGCGTGCTTGGTGGTCGCCCAGTCGTAGAAGCCCAGGCCGCCGCCCTTCGGCTTGCGGTCGAGCAGGTCGGCGAACAGACCGTAGTGGTAGTAGCCCTTCTCCACCGAGACGTACGAGTCCAGGCCGATCCAGTCGACGACGTCGTTGCCCGGGTAGAGCTGGCTCCACCAGGTCTGCGCCATCCACTTCTCGTTGCCCATGTAGGCCAGGACGTTGACGACGTTGGTCACGCCCTGCTGGCGCAGGCGCAGGATGGTGTGGCGGTACATGGCGGCGAAGTCCTTCGCCTCCATGCCGGAGCCGGCCTTGGCGACGACGTCGTTCTCCGGCTCGTGGTTGAGCACGAGGAAGGTCTTCTTGCCGTACGCCTTGATCCGCGTGGCGAACGCGTCGATCCGCTTGTTCTGCTCACCCTTGGCGACCTTGGCCCAGCTCGAGCCGTACGCGACCTTCCAGTTCAGCAGCAGCACGCGCGGGTTGGCGGCCTCCTGCGTCATGGCGATCTCGGCCTTGGTCGGGAACGCCTCGTCACCCTTGTGGTACGTGTGGAAGATCGTCGCGGTACGGCCGCTCAGCTTCTCCCAGTTGCGGTGCTCGAGGTCACGCGGCTTGCTGGTGAAGCCACCCGCGGCACCGCCCCACATCACGCCGCACGACGGCACGAGCTTGGCGTCGGTGACGCAGTTGCTGTAGTTGCCGGACGCGACGGGGGCCGGCGGCGTGGCAACGGGGGTGGCCTGCGTCTTGCCGTTCGTGGTGACGACCAGCTCGGGGCCACCGCCGGCCGTGTTCTCGGCCGACTGGAAGCGGACGACGCCGTTGGTCAGCGACGAGGTCACCGCGAACGAGTAGGTGCCGGGGCCGGTGACCTCGGCGCTCAGGTCGAGACCGACCCGCGTGTCGGTGGCCGCCGGGGTCACCGAGGCGACCGCGAGGCCCAGCTTGGGTGCGTTGGCGGAGGTCAGCTTCGCCTCGGTCCACGAGTTGTCGACGACCCGCGAGACGGTCACCTTGCCCGACGGCTTGCTGGACGGGCTCAGGAACAGCCGCGCCTTCTTGACGTCGGTGCCGGCCGGAACCGTGAACTTCAGGAACGCGGTCTTCGTGTCGCTGCCGACCGTGCCGGCGGCGAGCTTGTCGGACGCGCCGCTGGCGGTCGTCTTCTTGGCGGTCGAGGTGTAGCTGTCGTCAGCGGCCTGGATGGCCACGTCCGCGTCGGCCGCGAAAGCGGCGTTCGGCACCAGAACTGCGGCGGTACCGGCGATTACGGCGGTCAGAGCTGTCACAGACATCGGCAGCTTGGCGCGTCGCATTCAATCTCCCCCGTTTGTCCGGCCGTTGTCGGCCGGGCATGGGGAAGAGATTCCAGGTCGGCGGGTGCACGCTCAGTGCCCGTGCAGGTGCCGGCCGGTTGCGGGTTTTCCGGCGCCGAACGGCCCGATCCGCTTGCACCCGGGGGCGCCCGCGGGTAGCCAGAGAGCATGAACCTGATCATTGACGGTCACAACGACCTACCCATGCGGCTGCGGGAGTGGCACGGGTCGAGCGTGGCCGGGCTCGAGCACGAACGCCCACCCCTGCACACCGACCTGCCACGGTTACGCGCCGGAGGTGTGGGAGCCCAGTTCTGGTCCGTCTACGTGCCCTCCGACCTGCCCGAGCCGGTCGCCGTCACGCACACCCTCGAGCAGATCGACCTGGTGCACCGGATGGCCGCCGCCTATCCGGAGGACCTGGAGATCGCGTACACCGCCGCGGACGTCGAACGGATCATGGCCGCGGGCCGGATCGCCTCGCTGATCGGCGTCGAGGGCGGCCACAGCCTGGCCGGGTCGCTGGGCGTGCTGCGCGCGCTGGCACGCCTCGGCGTCCGCTACGTGACCCTCACCCACAACCATCACACCGCGTGGGCGGACTCGGCGACGCAGCCTCCGGCGGTGGGCGGCCTGACGGCCGAGGGCAGGGCCATCGTACGAGAGATGCAGCGCATCGGCGTCCTCGTGGACCTGGCGCACGTGGCCACCGAAACCATGCACGCCGCCCTGGACGAGTCCGTGGCACCGGTGATCTTCTCGCACTCGGGCGCCCGAGCGGTGACCGAGCATCCCCGCAACGTCCCCGACGACGTCCTGTCCCGCCTGCCCGGCAACGGCGGCGTCATCCAGCTGACCTTCGTCTCGTTCTTCGTCTCCGCGGCGATCCGCGACTGGCAGGTGGCCGCCACGGCGGAGTGGAACCGTCTCGGCCTGCCCGATCCGATGGGCGAGTGGCCGCGCGCGCCCCGCCCGGGCGAGGACCCGGCCTCCCTGCCGGCGACCCTGCCCGTCGACCAGGCCGCCGAACCCGCCTTCCGCGCGTGGCTGGCTGCCCATCCGAAACCGTCGGCCACGGTGGCGCAGGTCGCCGACCACGTCGAGCACGCCCGCGAGGTCGCGGGAGCCGATCACATCGGCCTGGGCGGGGATTTCGACGGTACGCCCGAAGTGCCGGTCGGCCTGGCGGACGTGTCGGGGTATCCGAGGCTGTTCGAGGAACTGCGCGACCGCAAATGGGACGACGCTGACCTGGAGAAACTCGCGTCGGGCAACATGCTGCGAGTGCTGCGCGAGGCAGACCGGGCGGCCACGGAGCCGCTCAGCCCCCGCCGCTGAGGAGCCGGTGCCAGCCGCGGGGCCAGCCGCTGACGAGCCGGGCTAGCCGCGGGGCCAGCCGCTGGCGAGCCGGGCTAGCCGCGGGGCCAGCCGCTGACGAGCCGGGCTAGCCGCGGGTGAGCCGGGGGCAGCCGCTGACGAGCCGGGGCCCGGCCTTCCGAGTGGGCGGAACCGGCCGGGCCTGGCACCACCAGAGGGGTTCCGCGGATCCGCCGGTGGCCCGGCTGGTGGGTTCGGACGCCAGGCCGACCGGCGGATCGGCCGACATGGGCCGCGACACCTGGTGAGCGTCGCGGTCACTGTCGGTATGCAGGCGGGTGTTGCCGCTTGCATGAAGATCGTACGGTTTCCCGCGATCCGAGAAACGGAGGGGGCTCCCCACATCCGGTTCCGGTCACCATGCGTTACGGGGTTCACGCTTGGGTGCCGGCGCGCGGGGCTCGCCGTCGTCTCACCAGCAGAGATGACGAACGGTGAGCGAGCGGCCGCCTACGAGGACTTGATCCATAGCGTGTTTTCCCAGGTCAGTGAGCGTCTTCCGGGCGCTCGGACTCGGTTGATCCGGATGTTTGGGGACGCCGTGGACGCGGAGTGCGCGGGCGGGGAGTTGCCGGAGGCTGCCCCTCCCCCGCGGCCGATGCGGGCGAGCCTTCTGCCGTGGTGCCCGTTCGTTTGCGGGCGACCGGCGCCCGCTTCCGGGGCGGTGCGGCCGCGGGGGACTGCGTTGTGGGGGGATCCGTTCCTGGGTCGCTCTCCGAGGTCGGCGCAGCTTCAGCAGTCCGCGCAGCTTCAGCAGTCGGCGCAGCTTCAACAGTCCGCGCAGCTTCAGCAGTCCGCGCAGCTTCAGCAGTCCGCGCAGCTTCAGCAGTCCGCGCAGCTTCAGCAGTCG